>JACRBR010000347.1 GCA_016213125.1 Chloroflexota bacterium
CGCAGCATTCGCCCAGACGTGTAAGCGCCGCCGTCGAGAAGGTATGCGGGTTGGGTGGCGAGATCTAGCGGCGCTGCTCGAGCATCGCCGCCACTCGGTCGAGGATGCGGTGGGCGACGACGTACTTGCTCATCAGGGGGAGTTCCTCGGAGGTGCCGTCGGCGCCGATGAGGATGACCTGGTTGGTGTCGTGGGCGAAGCCGGTCGCGGGCGCCGTGACGTCGTTGGCGACGATGAGGTCGAGGCCCTTGGCGGCGATCTTGGCGGCGGCGTGCTCGCGGAGGTGCTGCGTTTCGGCCGCGAAGCCGACCTTCACGAAGGCGCCGCTCACGCTCGCGATGATGTCGGGGTTGGGGACCAATTCAACAGCGAGGCTGACCCCGGTGCGCTTGATTTTCTGGTCGGCGGCGGCGGCCGAGCGGAAGTCTGCCGGCGCGGCGGCCATGCTGAGCGCGTCCGCGCCCTCGACGGCGATGCGGACGGCCTCGGCCATGTCGGCCGTGGTCTTCACGTCGATGCGGTCGACGCCGTACGGGGTCGCCAGCGCGATAGGCCCGCAGACCAGGGTCACGCGCGCGCCACGGTCGCGCGCGGCCTCGGCGATGGCGACGCCCATCTTGCCCGACGAACGGTTGCCGATGTAACGGACGGGGTCGATGGGCTCCTGCGTACCGCCCGCGCTGACGACCACCCGCTTGCCGGCGTAGTCGCCCTTCGCGCCGATGGCCGCGCGCACAGCGCCGAGCAGCGTTTCCGTTTCGACGAGGCGGCCGAGGCCCATATGCCCGCTGGCGAGCCGCCCCTCGGCGGGCCCGACAATGGTGACGCCGCGCTCGCGGACGGTCGCGACGTTGGCCTGCACGGCGTCGTGGGCCCACATTTGTCCGTCCATTGCGGGAGCAACGAGCACCGGGGCGGTCGTTGCGAGGTAGGTGAGCGCGACCATGTCGTCGGCCATGCCCTGGGCCATGCGCGCGATCGTCGTGGCCGATGCCGGGGCGATGAGCAGCGCATCGGCGGCGCGGGCGAGCATCACGTGCTCTTCGGCCAGGGGCGACTGCGGGTCGTACATGTTGGTGAAGACGGGGCGGCCGGTCAGGCCTCGAAACGACAGCGGCGTCACGAACTGCTGCGCCGACATAGTAAGGACCACATCGACGAGCGCGCCTGCCTGTGTGAGCTTGCTGGCGACGTCGACGCCCTTGTAGCAGGCGATGCTTCCGGTGACGCCGAGGACGACGCGCCGGCCTTCGAGTGGCCTGTCGGTCCAGGCGCGCGTGGTCATATCAGTCCCGCCGCGCATTCATCTCGTACAGCAGGCGGAGGCCCTTGAGGGTGAGATCAGCGTCGACGTGATCGAAGGCGGCGGTTTCCTTCGAGATCAGCTCGGCCCAGCCGCCGGTTCCGATGACGGTGGCCTTGCCGCCTAGTTCGTGCTTGAACCTTGCCACCATGCCCTCGATCAACCCTACATACCCGAGCAGCGTCCCGGACTGAATCGCCGCGACGGTGTTCTTCCCTATAGCTGTTTTCGGCCGTTCGAGCTCTACGCGATAGAGCTTTGCGGCCCGTGAAAACAGGGCCTCCGAGGCGATTCCGATTCCAGGGGCGATGGCCCCGCCCAGGTACTCGCCCTCGGCTGAGACGGCGTCGAAGACGGTGGCGGTACCCACGTCCACGATGATGAGGGGCGGCGGGCCGTAGTCATGGACGGCGGCGACGACGTCGACGATGCGGTCGGCGCCGACCTCACGTGGGTTGTCGTAGAGGATGCGGACGCCGGTGCGGGTGCCAGTCCCGATGACGAGCGGCTCGGTCTTGAAGTAGCGCTTGCAGAGCTGCTCGAAGACGGTTGCAAGCTCGGGGACGACGCACGCCATGACGGCGCCGGTGACCTCGGAGGGAGCGATGTCCTCGGCGCGCAGGAGCCCCAGGAGGGTAACGGCGTATTCGTCGGCGAGACGCTCGTGGTCGGTGGCGATGCGCCAGGTGGCGCGGGCGTGGTCGCCATCGAAGACGCCGATGGTGACGTTGGTGTTGCCGACGTCGAGTGTGAGGAGCATCGCGAACGGAGTTTACCCCACCCTAACCCTCCCCGCTGGCGGGGAGGGGACTGGCGTTGTCCTGTGTGTGCGTGGGGGTTCGATCGAAACGCCGGGCAGTGGTGGAACGGTGCTTCCCCACCCGCTGGCGGGGAGGGGACTTCTCCTCCTTGAGGGTCTAGTCCGACCATGGAACGGCGGCGCCGAGACGAGCACGATCCGAGGTGGCGGACGGCGGCACCGCTCTGGGACAAGCTGAAGCCGGTTGCGCGTGAGATGCGTCGTACACCGACAGCGGCGGAGGCAGCGCTCTGGCAGCATCTTCGAGGTAGCAAGCTCGGTGTGAAGTTCCGCAGGCAGCATGCGATCGGGCGATTCATCGCTGATTTCTACTGCGCCGAAGTAGGGTTGGTCATCGAAGTCGACGGCCCGATCCACGAATCCTCGGTCGAGCAGGATCGCGCGAGGGATGAGATCTTTGTTGAACAAGGGCTGCACGTGCTTCGCTTCACGAATCATCAGGTACTAAGGCGGATGGAAGCGGTGCTTCACGAGATACGGAGGTGTGTCGAGCTGTTCACGCCGTGATAGGGCCGGGGTGGGGTAGTGCGTCTGGACGGTGCTGGGGGCACACCGTAGCCTGAGGCCGTGAACGATGCGGCGGCGATCAGCGTGAAGGGGCTGCGGAAGGCCTACGGGGCCAATGAGGCGGTGCGCGGCATCGACCTGGAGGTGCGGACGGGCGAGGTGTTCGCGCTGCTGGGCCCGAACGGTGCGGGGAAGACAACCACTGTCGAGATCCTGGAGGGGTTCCGGGAGCGCGACGCGGGCGACGTGCGTGTGCTGGGGTACGACCCCGCGCACCACGACCGTGCGTTCCGGGAGCGCGTCGGCATCGTGCTGCAGTCGACCAGCCTCTCGCAGTACCTCACCGTCGAGGAGACGATCGAACAGTACCGCGGCTACTACGCGAGGCCGCGGCCGCTGGGCGAGATCCTGGATGTTGTGGGGCTGGGGGAGCAGCGGGATGTGCGGACGAACCGGCTCTCGGGGGGGCAGCAGCGGCGGCTGGACGTAGCGGTGGGGCTGGCGGGCGACCCGGAGCTGCTGTTTCTGGACGAGCCGACGACGGGGTTCGACCCGGCGGCGCGCCGCAACGCGTGGGAGCTGATCACGAACCTGAAGGCGCTGGGCAAGACGGTACTGCTGACGACGCACTACATGGACGAGGCGGAGCACCTGGCCGACCGCGTGGCGATCGTGGTACAGGGGCAGATCGTTGCTCAGGGGGCGCCGCGCGAGCTGGCGAAGGGCGAGCAGGCGGCCGTGATCCGCTTCGCGCTGCCGCAGGGGGCGCGAGCGCTGCCGGGTGAGCTTGCCGCTGCCAGGAGCGCGAACGGCCTCGTCGAGATCGAGACGGAGGAGGCGACAAGGCTGCTGCACCAGCTCACGTCGTGGGCCCTGGAGCACGAGGCCGAGCTGGAAGGGCTGACGGTATCGCGGGCGTCGCTAGAGGAAACGTACCTGCGGCTGACGCGGGAGGCCGAGCGGCAGGCGGCCGAGACGCCGCCGGCACCAGCGGGGTCGCGCCGGCGGCGGGGGAGGCGAAGGTGAACGACGCGCTGCTGGTGATGCGGCAGGTGCGGTACGAGAACCGGTGGTTCTGGCGGAACCCGCCGGCGGCCTTCTTCACCTTCGTGTTTCCGCTGATCTTCCTGGTGCTGTTCAACGTGATCTTCGGCAACAACGAGATCCACGTGCCGGGCGGGACGACGAACGAGTCGACGTTCTACGTCCCGGCCATCGCGGCGCTGTCGGTTGTCACAGCGTGCTACACGAACATCGCGATGACGATCTGCTACACGCGGGACGACGGCGTGCTGAAGCGCATCCGTGGCACGCCCTTGCCGGTGTGGGCGTACGTGACGGCGCGGGTTCTGCACGCGGTGCTGGTGGGGCTGCTTCTGGTCGTGATCGTCGTCCTGTTCGGGCGCGTGTTCTACGACGTCACCGTCCCTTCGAATACGATGGCGGCGTTCGTGATCACGGTCGTCCTGGGGTCGGCGGCGTTCTCGATGCTCGGGCTGGCGGTCACGACGGTCATCCCGAACGCGGAGGCGGCGCCGGCGATCGTGAACTTCACGATCCTGCCGCTGTTCTTCATCTCGGACGTGTTCATCAACCTGGAA
>JACRBR010000348.1 GCA_016213125.1 Chloroflexota bacterium
CACGACGACCGCCGCGGCCAACACCTTCACGTCGTCGGAGATCAGCGCCCCCACGATGATGGCCGCGTTGTAGAACATCGGCGCGATGGCCGGCGCGAGGAAGTGGTGCCGAGCGTTCAGGATCCCCATGAACATCCCGCTCACCGCGAACAGCACCGGCGACAGCATCATGATCCGCGTCAGGTCCACCGAGAGCGACGTCAGCTCCGCGTGCTGCCCCGTCTCGTCTCCGAGCCCCGGCGCGGTAAGCGGCACCAGCAGCGGCGCCAGCAAGAGCCCCGCCAATGCGAAGAACAGCGTCGCCACGAACAGCAGGTTCAGCACGGTCGACGCCAGCCGCCATCCCTCCTGCTCGCTCCGGTCCGAGACGATCCGCGCGAACGTCGGGATGAAGGCGCTGCCCAGCGTCGCCCCCGCGAGCAGTTGGAAGATCAGGTCCGGGATCCGGAACGCCACAAAGTACGCGTCGAGCTGCGGGCTCGTCCCGTACTCGTGCGCGATTACCACCGTGCGCAGCAGCCCCAGCAGCCGGCTGCCCAGGAACCCCAGCGCCACCACCGACGCCGCCATCGCCAGGCTCGGCGGCTCGAACGCCCTCGACCCCTCGGTGCCATCATCGGCATCCGTCGAGAGGCGGCCTCGGCTCGTTCGCAACATACAAATCCGGTGTCTGGGGGCGCCCTCGTGCGGCGATCGCCGCGCGTCGCCGCATCATACTACGGCCATCTGCGCGCCTACAACGCCGCACACGCATGACCTAGGCTTCATTAGACACACGAAGCCGTCGCAGGTACGATGGGACGTATCTATTCGCGTGCCATTATGTCCGGCGCGCCCGTTGGAGGTTTCGTTGGCACACTCAAAATCCGCCCTCAAGCGCTGGCGCCAGAACGAGCGCCACGCCGAGCGCAACAAGGCCGTCCGCACATCCAGCCGCACCGCCGTGAAGCAGGCCCGCACCGCCATCGCCGCCGGCGACCCGGAGGCGGCCCGCGCCGCCGTCCTCGAGGCGGCGAGCGTCCTCGACCGCGCTTCCAAGGGCAACGTCGTCCACAGGAACGCCGTCGCCCGCCACAAGTCGCGGCTCATGCGCCACCTCAACGCCATCGGCACCGCCCCCGCGGCCGAGCCCAAGAAGGCACGCAAGGCATCGACGAAGACCGCCGCCAAGAAGACTGCGTCCAAGCCGCGTGCCGCAAAGAAGACAGCGGCCAAGTAACCGGCGCCAGGCCACCACGCAACAAGAAACGCGGGCCAATTGGCCCGCGTTCTTCATATCAACCTCTAACATCCACATCGAATCCACGAAACTACCGCTTCGTGTACTGCGGCGCCTTCCGGGCGCGCTTCAGTCCGACCTTCTTTCGCTCCTTCTCGCGTGAGTCGCGCGTCAGGAGCTTCTGGCGCTTCAACACCGGCTTCAGCCCGTCGTCCGACGCGACGATAGCGCGCGCGATGCCGTGCGAGACCGCGCCTGCCCAGCCCGTCACGCCGCCGCCCGCGACCTTCGCCTGGACGTTGTACTTGCCTTCCATCGCCGTCGCCTTCAACGGCGCCAGCACCTTCATCTGGTGCGAGCCGCGTGTGAAGACGTCCAGGTATCCCTTCCCGTTGATCAGGATCTCTCCCGACCCCGGGTACAGGCGCACGCGCGCCACCGCAGTCTTGCGCCGGCCCGTGCCGTAGAAGTAACGCTCCGTCGTTGCGGCCATGTTCGATTATCCCCTGTTATGCGCACGCGTGCTACGCGCCCGCGCCCGTCTTGCTCTTGCCTGCGTTCACCTGTGCCTGGTGCGGGTGTTCCGCCCCGGCATACACCTTCAGCCGCTTCAGCAGCCGCGCACCCAGCGCGTTGTGCGGGAGCATGCCCTTTCCGGCGAACTGCACGACCCGCTCCGGCTTCGTCGCCAACAGCTTCTCCTGCGACACCGTCTTCAACCCACCCGGATACATCGAGTGATGGTAGTACTTCTTCTCGCGCATGTCTCCGGTGATCTTGACCTTCGCCGCGTTCACGACGACCACGTAGTCGCCGTTCGGCATCGACGGCGTGAATGTCGGCCGCTTCTTGCCGCGGAGCGTGGCCGCCACGTCCGAGGCCAGGCGTCCCAGCGCCTTCCCCTCGGCATCGACGACGTGCCACGTCTCTACGACGTCCTTCGCCTTCAAGATGTACGTGCTCATGCGTCCGTCCCGTTTCTTCCCGTATCGCGGGCCTTCAGCCCGCGCCCTCGTCGAACTCGAACCCGTCGTATCGCACTTCCACCAGATAGAGCCCGCAGGCCGGCGCCGCCGGTCCCGCGCTCGATGGCCGCGCCGCTTCCAGCAACACGACCAGCTCTTCTTCTTTCATCCGGCCGAGTCCCACCTCGACCAGCGGCCCCACCGTCCTCCGCACCTGATGCGGCAGGAACGCCCGGGCCTCCATCTCCACCGCGACTCCGCGCGCGGAATCGTCACCCTCTGACAACACCTCGCACCGCCGCAGGGTGCGCACCGTCCCCTCGTACGGCCCGGCGAACGCCGCGAAATCGTGCTCCCCCACCAGTCGCTCCGCCGCTCGCCGCATCGCATCCACGTCCAGCGGCTTCGCGACATGCCACACGCGCTGCCGATCAAGCGCCGGCCGCACCGGCCGGTTGTCGATGCGATACCGGTACAGGCGGCCCGCCGCATCCCGCCGGGGGTCGAATCCCGGAGCATCCTTCGCCGCCCTCACCACGATGTCCTCGGGAAGGAAGTGGTTCAGGCCGCTCCGGAACTCCGCCGGCGTCAGCGCCGACTCCGTGTCGAACGCAGCCACCTGCCCCAGCGCGTGTACGCCCGCGTCCGTGCGCCCGGCAAACGCCACGCGCATGGTCTCGGCCGTCAGTTTGTTAATCGCGGTCTCCAGCACCATCTGGATGCTGGGGCCGTTCTCCTGGTACTGCGAGCCGCGATACGCGGTCCCGTCGTACTCGATCAATACGGCGATGCGCCGGCGGTCTGGCTGGGATTGGTCGTTAGACCTGTCCCAGTCGGCCGCCCCCTCGCGGCTCATCGCCTATTCTCCGCGCTCCACCAGCTCGAGCTGCGCCATCGAGGCGCCG
>JACRBR010000342.1 GCA_016213125.1 Chloroflexota bacterium
GTGCCCCTGCTCAAGAACCTCCGCGTCAACCTCCTCGCCGTCGGCCACAAGCGCTAGCACGACCTGTACGGGCGCGTCGCCGACGCGCCCTATTGCATCCAAGCTGACGACCAGTGGCGGGCATCTCCGCCCGCGAATTCCCGAAATCTGTGCAATCTGTGAAATCCGTGGTTCCCGGTGAACCTGCTACCATAAGGCCACCCATGCTCACGAAGCGCGTCATCCCCTGTTTCGACGTCGACAACGGACGTGTCGTCAAGGGCATCTCCTTCGTCGAGCTGCGCGACGCCGGCGACCCCGTCGAGCTGGCGAAGGTCTACGACGAGCAGGGCGCCGACGAGCTCGTATTCCTCGACATAACCGCCTCCAGCGACAACCGCACCACCGTGTACGACATGGTCGCGGCCGTGGCCGACCAGGTCTTCATCCCCTTCACCGTCGGTGGCGGCGTCCGCTCCGACACGGACGTCCGCACGCTGCTCGAGATGGGCGCCGACAAGGTCACCCTCAACAGTGCCGCGCTCGCCGATCCCAACCTGGTGCGCGCCTGCTCCGACCGCTTCGGCGCGCAGTGCATCGTCGTCGCCATCGACGCGAAGGCCGTCGGAGAAGGGAAGTGGGAGGTCTACACGCATGGCGGACGCCGCCCCACGAACATCGACGCGCTCGAGTGGGCGAAACAGGTGGTCGAGCTTGGCGCCGGCGAACTGCTCCTCACCAGCATGGACACCGACGGCCACAAGGATGGCTACGACATCGCCCTCACCCGCGCGATCAGTGAGGCGGTCGAGGTGCCCGTGATCGCCAGCGGCGGCTGCGGCAACCCGCAGCACATGGTCGACGTGATCGAGCGCGGCAAGGCCGACGCCGTCCTCGCCGCCAGCATCTTCCACTTCGGCGAGTACTCCATCGCCGAGACGAAGCGCCATATGGCGGCGCGCGGCCTCCCCGTGCGCCTGTGATCCCCGCCATTTGTGAGGAGAAGTAGCCGCGTAGCTTTAGCTGCGCCCCGGAGCACATGCATGCAACCCGTACAACCTGTACGGACAGGTCTTTAGACCTGTCCTCTGCCCACGCCGAAAGCAATTATCTGACCGGCTGAAAAGCTGACAAGCTGAGGAGCAACCACATGCTGAACTACAACCCCCAGGGCCTCATTCCCGCCGTCATCCAGGACGACGAGACAAACGCCGTCCTCATGCTCGGCTACATGTCGCCGGAGACGCTGCAAATGACGAAGGAGAAGGGCCAGTGCGTGTTCTGGTCCCGCAGCCGCAAGGAGGTCTGGCACAAGGGCGCAACCTCCGGCGACTTCCTGGAAGTCCGCAGCATCAAGGCCGACTGCGAGAACAACTCGCTGCTCGTCCGCGTGAAGATGCTGGGCGGCGCCGTCTGTCACACCGGCGCCAAAGCCTGCTTCTTCAACGAGGTCGAGGAGCTCGCGTAAGCCTCTTGACGCCCGTGATAGGATGCCCGCATGGGAACCTTCCGGATTAAGATCACCCTCCTGCCTGTGAACGGTGGCTCTCCCGAAACGGTAGACGCGCTCGTTGACACCGGTTCGACGTTCACGAGCGTGCCGGGACCCGTGTTGGAGCGCCTCGGCGTGAAACCCCACCGCACGATTCAGATGCGCCTTGCCGACGGCAGAGCGAGCCACCGTCCGATGGGCCGCCTCATGGCGGAGATCAAGGGCGAGCGTGATGAGATCCTGTGCGTTTTCGGCGAACCTGGTGACCTCCCGACGATCGGGGCACACACGTTGGAGGCGTTTCTGCTAGCCGTGGATCCCGTGAAGCAGGATTTAATCCCGTCCGAGGCGCTGTGGGCGTCCCGGTTGTAAGCGAGATTAGGCCAGGCTGATTGGCCCGGAATCCGCCGCATGCCACCGCTGGTGCACAGGCCGCATGCCCGGCTGCTGGAAGTTCTCCCACGTAGTCCACAGTGCGTGCTCGATGAGGAACTCGTACAGGATGTGACGATCGTCCGCGTCGTCGTATGACATCGCGGCGGATGCAATCTCCCGCAGCACTCGATCCGACTGCCGGCGCGCGGGGCCGGAGATGTAGAACTCCTCATCCTCCCGCCCTGGCAACGCGTGGATCGCGTAGTAGCCGTTGACCTCGAGATCCCGTCGCTTGGGTGAGCCGTCCATGATGAACCCCCACAGGTGGCCGTCCGCTATCGCCGGACAGAATGGGTGAACCCGCGGCCTCCCGTGGCGGCTTACGGTCGCGATGAAGGCGACCTCCAGTTCCGTGAACAACCGCCTCCCAGCGCCCGCGATTTGTGGTGATGCAGCTTCGAACTCGCCCCACGTCGCCATGGGGCATCCTACGACGCCGCACTCCGATTGTCGATGGCCTCCTGACACCCGCCGTCAGCAGGCCACCACTCCCGCATTCCCATCCTGCTATCCTGACATCGACCTCCTGACAGGCTGACCGCTACAAGCTGACTGGCTCGCCCGTGCCCGACTTCAACCTCACTTCCGACTTCAAACCCACCGGCGACCAGCCGCAGGCTATCGACGCCCTCGTCGCCGGCCTCCAGCGCGGCGACCGGGCGCAGACCCTCCTCGGCGTCACCGGCACCGGCAAGACGTTCACCATGGCGAACCTCATCGCCGCCTACAACCGGCCGACGCTGGTCCTCGCCCCAAACCGCACCCTCGCTGCCCAGCTCTGCTCCGAATTCAAGGACTTCTTCCCGCAGAACGCCGTCGAGTACTTCGTCTCGTACTACGACTACTACCAGCCCGAGGCCTACATTCCCCGCACCGACACCTACATCGCCAAGGACTCCGACATCAACGAGGAGATAGACAAGCTCCGCCACGCGGCCACGCGCGCGCTGTTCGAGCGCCGCGACGTCGTCATCGTTGCCTCCGTCTCGTGCATCTACGGCCTCGGCGAGCCGGAGGAGTACCAGTCGTTCGTCGTGAAGGTGCAGAAGGGCGAGCGCTTCGAACGCTCCCGCATCATGCGGCGCTTCGTCGACATGCAGTACGAGCGCAATGACAACAACCTGGTACGCGGCAAATTCCGCATGCGCGGCGACAGCATCACCATCCAGCCGTCGTACGAGGAGCTCGCCGTCCGCATCGACTTCTTTGGTGACGAAGTCGAGCGCATCATCGAGATCGACCCGCTGACCGGCGAGCTGCTGGCCGAGCGCGACTCGATCGATATCTACCCCGCGAAGCACTTCGTGACCTCGCACGACAAGCTCGAGGAGGCGATGCACGACATCGAGATGGAGCTGCGCGAGCGCCTGCAGGAGTTCCGCTCGCAGGGCAAGATCCTCGAGGCCGCCCGGCTCGAGGAGCGCACGAACTACGACCTCGAGACGATGCGCGAGGCCGGCTACTGCTCCGGCATCGAGAACTACTCCCGCCACCTCGCCCGCCGCGCCGCCGGAAGCACGCCTTGGACGCTGCTCGACTACTTCCCCGACGACTTCCTCATGTTCGTCGACGAGTCGCACATCGCCATCCCGCAGGTGCGCGGCATGTACCACGGCGATACCGCCCGCAAGCGGACGCTCGTCGACTACGGTTTCCGTCTGCCATCAGCGCTCGACAACCGCCCGCTGAACTTCCAGGAGTTCGAGGATCACCTGAACCAGGTCGTCTTCGTCTCCGCCACACCCGGCCCGCACGAGCTATCGGTGTCGTCCCAGGTTGTCGAGCAGGTCATCCGGCCGACGGGCCTCCTCGACCCCGTCATCGACGTGCGGCCGACCCGCGGCCAGATCGACGACCTCCTCGACGAGGTGAAGCAGCGCGTCGCCGCCGGCCAGCGCGTGCTCGTCACCACGCTCACGAAGCGCATGGCCGAGGATCTCGCCGACTACCTGCGCGAGATGGACGTGCGGACGCACTACCTCCACAGCGAGATCGATACCCTCGAGCGCATCGAGATCCTCCGCGACTTGCGCCTGGGCGTGTACGACGTCGTCGTCGGCATCAACCTGTTGCGCGAAGGGCTGGACTTGCCGGAAGTGTCGCTGGTGGCGATTCTGGATGCGGACAAAGAGGGCTTCCTGCGCAGCGAGACCTCGTTGATTCAGACCATCGGCCGTGCGGCCCGTCACTTGCATGGCAAGGTCATCATGTACGCAGACAAGATCACGGATTCGATGCGGCGCGCCATCGACGAGACGAACCGCCGCCGCGAGATCCAGCGCTCGTACAACACTGAGCACGGCATCTCGCCCGAGGGCATCACGAAGGCCATCCGCGA
>JACRBR010000349.1 GCA_016213125.1 Chloroflexota bacterium
ATCGGCACCGGCAACCTCATCTGGGAGCCAGGCGACCGCGACCCCGCCGAAATCCTCGCGGAGGTGAAGGACGGCCTCTACCTCACCGGCCTCATGGGCTTCGGCGTGAACCCGACGACCGGCGATATCTCCAAGGGCGCGCACGGCATCTGGATCGAGGACGGCCAGCTCGCCTACCCCGTCGAGGAGATCAACGTCTCCGGCAACCTCAAGGACATCCTCCGGAACATCGACGCCGTCGGCAGCGACCTCGAATGGCGCGGCGGCAGCGCCACTCCGACGATCCGCGTCTCGAAGATGATGGTGACGGGGCTGTAGCGCATCAGTGCGTCAGTGCGTCAGTGCGTCAGTGCGTCAGTGCGTCAGCGGCGAGTATCAGCACCGCGGGGGTCTTGCCACGGCGCTCCACAAGCCAGTCTGTGATGGTAACCATCCCCCTGAACGCCGCAGGCAGATGAGTGTAGACTTGACGGGTGACACGCCTGATCTATTGGGTTGGTCGCCTCGCGCCCATCTTGGCGTGGCCTGGCACCATGCTCTTTGCTGTGTTCGGGCCGTCGTTACCGTGGTATCTCGATCTCGCGTCATTTGCCCTGATCTTCCTATTCCTGTTGTTCGTGTTCACTGGCTTGCGGCGGTTGATCGGACGCTATCTTGCCTCGACAAATGCCACGTACCAAATGCCACCGCTGCGGTTTTACTGGGGCCTTACCCCCCGCCGAAAGCGGTAGATCGAGGGTATGAACCGCAAGGCAGAAACACGCGGCCGCGCTATCAAGGCACCGTTGCCCCTGTGAACTCTGTGGTTCTTACTTCTTCGCCTTCGCCTTCGCCTCGACTTCCTTCGCCATGTGACGCACGACCTTCTTGATCAGCGGCAGCGGCATCGGCTTGTCGAGCGGGAACCGCACCGTGCCCTTCGACGTCTCATACTTCGCGAACTCCTTCGCGAACGCCTCCACCGGCGCCGGGTACAGCCCGATGTGGTGCGTGTGCGCCGCAAAGTACACGAGGATGCGGCCGTGCAGCTTGAACGCGGGCATCTGGTAGCTGATCTTCTCCTGCGCGTCCGGCGCCACCTCCCGGATAGCCTGCCGCACGTGCTTCAGCGCGTCCCGCGCGTCCTTCGGGGCTGCTTTGATGTACTCGTCGATGGTCGTCGGCTTCTTTGCTGGCGCAGTCTTCAAGCGGACACCCTTTCACACCGGCGACCAGTAGCGCTTGCCGTTGCCCCGCAGCACCCGCCCGAACGTCAGGCCCGGGAAGTGCGCCGCCGCGAACAGCGCGCCGCTGCCCTCCGCCTCACGCGCTGCCGCCTCCTGGCCCGCGCGGGCCAGCGCCGGGTCGACGTCGCCCGCGCCCGACCAGTCGGTCTCGGTGAGCTGCACCGGGCAGCTCACGCCGTCGCCCAGGATGAATGCGCGCCCCGTCCCCGACGACACGACGACGCCCGCGTGCCCGGGCGTGTGCCCCGGTATCGAGTACACGTCCACGCCGGGCGCCAGCGACGCGCCGCCGTCCGCCGCGTTCCATCGCGGCGCCACGGCCGCGAAGATGTCGCGCCGCGCGATCTGTTGGGGCGGCAGTTCGCCGCTCCAGTACGCCTGCTCGGCGCTCGTCCACCGGTAGGTCGCGTTCGGGAAGGTGATCTGGATTTGCTTGTCGTCGTCGCGCAGCGCGGCGCTGCCGCAGTGGTCGGCGTGCAGGTGCGTGATGAACACCGTGTCGATGTCGTCCGGCCGCACACCCGCCGATGCCAGCTCGCCCATCAGGTCGCCGCCGCGGTAGGTCCCTGATTTCAGCGGCCCCAGCCCGGTGTCGATCAAGACGGTGCGCTCGCCGCTACGGATCACGAAACAGGTGAACGGGAAGGTGAGGTAGCCTTCGTCGTCGAGCAGCGCCTTGTGTGGCGCCCAGGTCTCCGGCGTCGACGCCGGGAAGTACTCCGTGCCCTTGAGCTTCGCCTCGCCGTCAGAGACGACGGTGATCTCGATCTCTCCCACGCGAAAGACGTTAGCCATCGGGCCTCCCGCCGCCGCCGGCAACACAAGAGGCCGGCAGGACCGGCCCCATTCTCCATCAAGGATTCGTTACAGACTATCGGGGTGCTGGTGGCGGCGGCGCGCCTACGTCTCGGCGACGCCGGCCAACAGGTTGCCCAGCTTGCGATACACGTCGGGGTTGAACGCCATTCCGATGTGCGTCGCCGTCACCTCGTGGTTGAGCTTCTCCTCGTCCTCCATGCACACCCGCCAGTCGACCACCCCGTCGCACTTCGAGTAGATGGCGTCGCGATCGAAGCTGTGCGGCTGCTGCTCGTCGCGCATCGTCGCGACGAACTCGCACGAGCACTGCGGCGTGAAGCACTTGCTCGTGACCTCACGACGGCGCTTCCGTTC
>JACRBR010000345.1 GCA_016213125.1 Chloroflexota bacterium
CCGCTGGTCCGACGGGCTCCATCAAGCGGTCGAGGCGAAGGAAGAGGTGAAGATCGCCAACGAGAACCAGACCCTGGCCACGATCAGCTTCCAGAACTACTTCCGCCTCTACCACAAGCTCGCCGGCATGACGGGCACCGCCTCCACCGAGGCCGAAGAGTTCGACAAGATCTACAAGCTCGAAGTGGTCACGATCCCCACCAACCAGCCGATGATTCGCGAGGACTACTCGGACCTCGTTTACCGCACGGAGCACGCCAAGTACGAGGCCGTCGCCGAAGAAGTGGAAGAGCTGCACGCCACCGGCCAGCCGGTCCTTGTCGGCACCGTCTCCATCGAGAAGTCGGAGCTGCTCTCGGACCTGCTCCAGGCGCGCGGCATCCAGCACCAGGTGCTGAACGCCAAGCAGCACGAGAAGGAGGCCGGCATCGTCGCGCAGGCCGGGCGCTACGCCGGCGTCACGATCGCCACCAACATGGCCGGCCGCGGCACCGACATCGTTTTGGGCGGCAAGACCGACGAGCGCGATCCCGCGGAGTGGGAGCAGGAGCACATTAAAGTCGTCGAGGCGGGCGGGCTCCGCATTATCGGCACGGAGCGCCACGAGTCCCGCCGCATCGACAACCAGCTACGTGGCCGCTCCGGACGTCAGGGCGACCCCGGCTCCTCCCGCTTCTACGTCTCGTTCGAGGACGACATCATGCGCCGGTTCGCGCCGGAGTGGCTGCCGGGGATGATGCAGAAGCTGGGCATGGAAGACGACATGCCGCTGGAGAGCCGCATGGTCTCCCGCGCCATCGAGACGGCGCAGACCAAGGTCGAGGGCCACAACTTCGACATCCGCAAGCACGTCGTCGACTACGACGACGTCATGAACACGCAGCGCGACGTCATTTACAAGGAGCGCCGCAAGATCCTCGAGGGCGCGGGCCTGAAGGAGAACATCCTCGAGGACGTGCGCCTGGAACTCACGCAGATCGTTGACAGCAACACCCCCGGCGATGATCCCGACGGCTGGGATCTCGATTCGTTGCTGAACGAGGCGAACGCGATCGTGAAGCTGCCCGAAGAGTTCACGCACGAAGCGCTGGCTGCCATGTCGCCGGACGACATCCTCGATGCCGTCATGCAGTTCGCCATCGACGCCTACGAGGACAAGGAAGAAGCGCTGGGCTCCGACATCATGCGCGCGCTCGAGCGCCTGGTGATGCTCCGCACGATCGACACGCTGTGGGTCGAGCACCTCACCGCCATGGACGAGATGCGCCAGGGCGTTGGCCTGGCCGCATACGGCCAGTCCGATCCGCTCGTCGTCTACAAGCGCGAGGCCCACGACATGTGGGAGCAGCTCAAGTCCAACATCCGCAACCGCATAACCCGCTCCATCTACCACGTCGAGATCGCGGCCCCGGCGCAGCCGGCGCCGCCGCCCACGGTCACGATCGCCACGCAGCCGGCCGTCGCCGCCACCGGCACCGACGGCGCCGCGCCGCCCAGCAGCAACGGCGGTCCGCAGCAGGTCGCCGGTGACGACCGCGCGCAGCGTGCCGTCGCCTCAGCGCTCGGGGTGAAGGCGCCGCCGCGCAACCTGCGCACGAACCAGCCGGTCGAGGGTGGCGGCACCACCGTCGTCGCGGCGCAGAAGATCGGCCGGAACGACCCCTGCCACTGCGGCAGCGGCAAGAAGTTCAAGAAGTGCCACGGGGCGTGACCCTGCGCCGCAGCGCGGGCTTTCAGCCCGCGCGGTTCCTCATGATGGCTAGAGGTTCGCGCTTGAAACTGCCGCTGCCATCCCGCATCCCCGTTCCCGCATCCAACATCCATGACTGACCTCCCACAGATCGCCGTCGGCCTCATCATCGCCGAGGACGGCCGCGTCCTCCTCCAGCACCGGGACGACAAGCCGGACATCCTCGAGCCGGGCGTCTGGGCGCTGTTCGGCGGACACATCGACCAGCACGAGGATCCGGCGCAGGCGTTCCTGCGCGAGATGGACGAAGAGCTGGGCTGGCGGCCGAAGCACTTCGAGCACTACCGGACCGTCGACCTGCACCTGCCCGCTGGAGCGCGGGCGCCCTCGCCCGCGGGTGCCGCGCCCGCGCCTGTGCACCTGATCTCAAACCTGTTCGCCGCGCACCTGGACGTGCCGCTCGACGCACTCTCCCTCAACGAGGGCCAGGGCATGGCCCTGCACGCACCCGCCGCCTTGCCCGAGCGCATCGCCACCGATCTCCCGCGGATCTTCGCCGAGTTCGCGGCGACCGACGCCTACCGGCGCGTCCGCAAGTCGTGGGACGTCATCAGCGCCACCGCCATACTTGTCGACGCGCGCGGCCGGTTCCTGCTGCAGCACCGCGACGACAAGCCCGGAATCGACAACCCGGGGCTCTGGGGCTCGTTCGGCGGCGCCGTCGACCCTTACGAAACGCCAGCCGCCGGCTTCCTCCGCGAGATGCGGGAGGAGCTCGACTGGGAGCCGAAGCAGTTCGAGCTCCATGTCGCCGGCCCGTACTTCCCCGACCGGCGCGGCTACGGAGCGAGCGGGGCACGCAGCCAGCTCATCTACATCTACACCGCCCCGGTCGATGTTCCGTTCGCGGATCTCACCCTCAACGAAGGCCAGGCGATGGGTTTCTTCGCCCCCGACGCCCTCCCCGAGGAGACGGTGCCCGCCTACCGCGACCTTCTCGACCGTTTCGCGGCGACTGACGAGTATCGCCGCCTCAAAACGATCGCGTCTTGACGCGCGGATCGCCGCACGGCCTCCCGTTGCGTCGATATACTGTAAGGCTGCACGCCGCAGAATCACGCCGGCTGACGACCCTAGCGACTGCAACGAACGACCCATGACCACTACCAGGCACATGTCCGCAGGCGTCATTCTCGTCGACCGCGAGGGCCGCGTCCTCATGCAGCTGCGCGACGTCGACCCGAAGATCATGTATCCGGACCACTGGGGCCTCACCGGCGGCGCGGCGCATCCGGGCGAGACGGCCGAGCAGGCGGCGCGGCGGGAGGTCGACGAAGAGACAGGGCTCACCCTCGGCCATATCGAGCCGTTCCGGGCCTACTACTTCCAGGAGGCGGGCAACGGCGGCGCGAAGGCCTCCCGCACGAAGGCGCGCGCTGACTACGAGCTGTATCTCTTCCACGCGCCGTGCGAGACGCCGGTCGAAGAGCTGGTCTGCGGCGAGGGGCAGGCGCTCCGCTTCTTCTCGCCCGAAGAGATCGCCGAGGTCCCCGTCGCCTACAACCACCGCGACGTGCTCGACGACTTCTTCGGCTCCGCCGCGTACGCCGCGTACCTCACCGGCGCCGCCTTCCGCGCCCGCGACCACGTCGACGCGCTCGAGACGTTTCTCGCCGCCGTCGTCGCCGGCGAGCCCTGGTTCGATGCCCTGATGCGGGCCATCGCCCTGTGGGAGGCGCCCGCCGAGACGGTCGAGGGCCGCACCTACCGCTATCTCGTCGGCGGCGAGGCGTTCGACTGGCTTCTCCTTGCGGAGCGCCTGCTCGAGTCCGCCGCCATCGCCGCCCCGGACGCGATCCCCGCCGGGGAGGTCGAGCGGCTGCTGTTCGAAGGCCGCGCGCCCTCGGGCGACCTCGCGTCCAAACCGGCGCGCTTACAGGACGAACGGCTGCGTGAGCTGATCGGCGAGCACAAGCACCGCGCCCACCTGAACTACCTGTACGGCGTCGTCGTCGAGCAGGCGCTGCAGTACGCGGTCGAGCTCGATCTCGCGAAGGAGCGCGTCTCGGTGAACATCAAGGACCCGCGGTTCGAGGAGGCCATCTTCGATCCCGTCTACCAGCGCATCTACGCCCAGCCCCGCGCCGAACTCCTGCGCGAGTTCCGCGAGGAGTCGTCGCTGCCGCAGACGGAGCACATCATGCTCAGCGAGCTGCACGAGTTCCAGTACTGGCTCTTCAAGTACCGCGTGAAGAACCAGGAGCCCGCACGGGTCGCCTCCGACACCCGCAAGGCCCTGGCCCAGCTAAGCCGCATCGAGGCCACCGCCGCCCGCACCCGCCACGAGCCCGCCCGTCTTTGATGGAGCGCGGGCGCCCCCGCCCGCGATACGTAGGCCCGCCGCGCGCTATCTTCACCCCATGCCACCGCCGCGCGTCTTTGTCACCCGCCGCATGCCCGGCGACGCGCTCGACCGCCTCGCCCAACACGCCGAGGTCGACCTCTGGCCCGGCGACCTGCCGCCGCCCTACGACGATCTTGTCGCGCGCGCGACGCAGGCCGATGCGCTGATCTGCATGCTCACCGACCGGGTCGATGCCGCGCTCATCGCCGCCGCCCCGCGCCTGCGCGTCATCAGCCAGATGGCCGTCGGCTACGACAACATCGATATCGCCGCCGCCGCCGCGCACGGCATCCCCGCCGGCCACACGCCGGGCGTCCTCACCGAGGCCACCGCCGACCTCACCTTCGCGCTCATCCTCGCGGTCGCCCGCCGCATCGTCGAGGCGGAGCGCTTCGTCCGCGACGGCCACTGGCGCACCTGGGATCCAGGCGCGCTGCTCGGCGTGGAGCTGCGCGGCGCCACGCTGGGGATCGTCGGCTTCGGCAAGATCGGCCAGGCGGTCGCCCTGCGCGCCCGCGGTTTCGGCATGCGCGTCCTCTACACCACTCGGACGCCGGTCACGACCGATCTTGGTGAGCCTGCCGCGCTCGATGATCTGCTGCGAGCGTCCGATATCGTCTCGCTCCACGTGCCGCTGTCAGCCGAAACGACGCACATGATCGGCGAGCGTGAGCTGCGTCTCATGAAGCCGGCCGCCTTCCTCGTAAACACCGCCCGCGGCCCCATCGTCGATCAGCAGGCGCTGGTACGAGCGCTTCACGAGGGGTGGATCGGCGGCGCCGGCCTCGACGTGACGGAGACAGAGCCGATCCCGCCGGACGACGTGCTCCTCAGCGCGCCGAACTGCGTGCTGTTGCCCCATATCGGCAGCGCCACGCTGGCGACGCGCTCCCGCATGGCGAACATGGCCGTCGACAACTGCCTCGCAGGCCTGCGAGGAGAGCCGCTGCCGCACCGCGCCAGTACCAACAGCTAAGCCGGCCCCTGGGCAGGCAACGGCGGGGAAAGAAAGTCCTCGATCTGTGCCACGACACAATCCGGTGCGTCCGTATGGGCGAAGTGGCCCGCGCCTGCAATCGGCCTGAACTGCCCCCGCGTGCGCTTCGCGAGTCGATGCGAAGCGTCTGGGGGAATGTTGCGATCCTGCGTGCCGCTTAGGTGCAAGACAGGAACCTGCATTTCTTCGAACACGCCGCGAAGAAGCCGCAATCCATCAATCGTCATCTGGCGCCGAATATACATGAGCAGTGCGCGGCGCGTGCCGCGTATACGGTATGCCGCTTCAAGCGAAGCCTCTTGGTGGCGCGAGACAGCAGGCCCGTACATCGCCGAACGTGCCATCAAGAGTTCGCCAACACCGGGAATTGCGGGCAGGAATTGTGCAGGCTCGATTGCGAGTCCGGTTCCGATCGTCACGACGCTACTCACCCGCCCCGGATGGTCGGCGGCCAGTACGCACGCCAGCATCCCGCCCAGGGAGTGACCCACTACCGCGACTTGATCAACATGCAAAGCATCGAGCAAGTCAACCGCCTGCTGCGTCCACAGGTCGTATCCGTAGGTGAAGCTCGGGCGCCGCTCCGAGAACCCACAGCCATAGAGATCAAAGGCGAGGACGCGGTGGCGTCTTGCCAGCCGTTCCACGATACCCATATCCCAATCCGCGATGCTCCTCCCGCTGCCATGAATCAACATCATGGCGGAACCCTCGCCTCGATCGATGTGATGCACCCTGCCGGATCGTGTCTGTGTGAACCGTGCACCAGGGGCTGGCGCGGCGTCTCGCGAATCGATGCGCTCAATTCGCGAAATCGCGAGGCGCCCCGCGGCTGATGCCACTGCCAGGGCGGCGAAGCCCAGCGCAGATGCTCGAGCTAACGCGCGTGATTTCATCGGTCTCGGTTTCGCTTCTGCATTAATCGGCGTTGCAGGGTGAAGAGAGTTGCCGGACTAGAGTTGGCGCGGTCGCCAACCGGCTAGCCAGGACGCCGGTACCGCGATGAGCAGGAGCGCAGGACCCCAGAGCCCATCTGTGACCTTCATATATCCCGGGGCTACCAAGAACGCCACGAGCCCAAGGTCCAGCGCCACGATGATCGCGAGGATGACGGTCACGCCACGCGGCCACGCCGTGCGCGCCACCGCCATGGCCAGCGCGGCAACACCGAGTCCCGCGAGAAGGATATTCAGACTGTGGAACTGCAGGACGCTCTGGGCGACCGGACCCGGGTCCAGCGGAATCTCTTGCGGCGAGGCCGCCGTTCCGACCGATTCGAAGCCTTCGCGGCTGTTATCGACCGTCGCGAGCAGCAGCGCAGCCCCGCCTACGACATGTGTAAGTCCCCAGATGACGATGGCTCCGAGCGCGATCGCGCGCGCAACTGCGCTGCGTGTTTGTGTTCCGCCGACCGATGACGTCATGTTGATCGCCATGAAAAGCCTCCTTGTACGTGCGCGGGTTTGTCAGGCAAGCGCTACGGTGAGCCGGTCGAAGAACTCGTTCCAGCCACCCTCGTTCTGCGCAATCTCGTCGGCGGCCAGTCCGCGGTGCTCGAGGCGCAATCGAGTGCGTCCATCGTCAGCCTCGAACGAGATGGCCACTTCGGAGTCGTCATCTTCGCCCTCCAATCCCCAGCTGAACGCGAGCCTCCGGGCTGGCTCAAACTCGCGGTACTCTCCCGCCAGCACGAAGCTCATACCGCCTTCGAACTCCAGCTCGAAGCGGAAGCGTCCGCCTACCCGCGGGTCGAGCACGCAACCACCGAGCTTCGAACCACGAGGACCCAGCCATTTCTTGAGCGTTTCTGGCGTCGTGAAGGCCTTGAAGACCCGCGCCGGCTCGGCGTCCAGTAGTCGAAGGACAACGAGCTCGCGCTCATGTACCTGCTGCATCCGGTTCCTCCTCTGCTAACACCTCGTCCAATCGGGCGAGGCCTTCGTTCCAGAATCGCCGGTAGTACGTCACCCAGTCCGCGGCCGAGTGCAGGTTGTCAGCTCGCAGGGCAAGCGTATGTACGCGACCGCCAACCGTTCGGCTGGCCAGCCCCGCCTTTTCCAGTACCTCGATATGCCTGGATACCGTCGCGAGCGACGCCTGAAACGGACGCGCAAGTTCCGTCACCGATGCCTCGCCACGCGACAATCGCGCCAGGATCTCGCGGCGCGTGCGGTGCGACAGCGCATGGAACGTCCGATCGAGTTCATCCTGTTCGAGGTGCGAATATTTAGCCATATGGCTGAATATTAATGGACGACACGCTCGCTGTCAACCCCCCGCCCCTGTCCCGTTAAGGCCCAGTGCCGGGCTCGATGTGACGGAGACAGAGCCGATCCCGCCGGACGACCCACTCCTCCGTGCGCCGAACTGCGTGCTGCTGCCCCACATCGGCAGCGCCACGCTGGCGACGCGCTCCCGCATGGCGAACATGGCCGTCGACGACTGCCTCGCAGGCTTAAGGGGAGAGCCGCTGCCGCACGGCGTAGTCCCCGGCACGCTGACGAGAGGCCCGGGCTGAGGCCGAAGGTCTGGAGGGAGGACCAATTTAGCGCCGTCGGCTTATGGCGCAGGATTCGTCGTCCCGCAGAAATTGAGCATCGCGTCCCATGGCGTGGTTGTCGTGTAGTCGGCGACGATCCCGTAGACCGTCCAGCTGCGCCGGGTGCCCCACTCGTTCGGGTACGGGTCCGTGGCGGCCGCGTCCCAGAACCCTAGATCGTGGCAGTCCTCCAGCGTGTTGTGCCATGCGCGGTGGCGAGCGAATTCGTTGTGCTTGTCGCCCGCCTCGAGGTAGATGCCGTAGCCGTTCGAGTCCGTCAGGTTGTTGCGGATTAGATTGTCACTGCCGGAGATGCGAATCCCCGCGCCGCCCGTGTTCTGACCGTTCTTAATGAACGTGTTGCCGTCGATGATCATCATCGAATCTTCCAGCTGCAGGCCGTCGCCGCCGTTCTGCCCGGAGTTCGAGTCGCGCACCGCACCGCCCGTAGCGCCTCCGCCGCTTCCGACCAGGCTCACGCGGATCCCGTCTCCGGCGTTGTGATCTGCCTCCACGCGCTCAATGATGCTCCCCGAACCCACCCAGAGTCCGACTCCGTCCGGACCAAAGCCGCCGTTGAATGGCAAAGTGAGATCTTCGTAGCGGCCGAAGATCGTTTCGGGCAGATTCACGCCGCTGTTCCCCCAGCGGACGATGGTGCCGTTCTTAACCGTGACGTATCTCAAGGGGATCAGGCCGCTTTGCGCGATGCCGCTGCCGCTGCCACTGCCGATCGGGACCTTGTTCCCGTCGAGCGTGAAGCCCATCAGATCGAGGGTGACGTGATTAACCGAGATGGTGATGCCGTTGCCCGTTGACGAGGCCGTAAGGTTGCGGGTGAGGTAGTAGTTGCCCGATTCCGTAATCGTGTACGGCAGCTCTGAGATCGGCGTGCCGGGCAACCGCACGCTGTCCGTCGAGCCCGGCGGGCCGGGCGGGTCCAGCGGCCCGCCTGTTACGCCCGTCGCGAGCACGCCCAGGACCGCGAGCATGGTCAACAGCACGAGCACCAGTAACACGCTGTTGATGCGGTTTCCGATGGCGGCCATGGCTCACCTCCAGTGTTTGGGCGGCGGAATGGGGTGATCATGGCACCATCGACCCGACCGGTGTCAACCGGGTCCGCGTGAGCGCGTCAAGCCAGTGCTCGGTACCCGGCATAGACCCGAACCTCCGCCGTTCGGATCGGGCGCGCCCTTGCCTGCGATCATCCTTGGGCCGCCCTCAAGCGGCGGGGACCAGTTCCGCGGCGGGCGCTGCGGGGGATGCTGGCCGAGGTTCGCGGAAGCGATCCTTCAGGCGCAGGAAGTGCTGCTCGAAGAGGTGCCAGCTCAACCACGCGCACACCATCGAGACGCCGCCCGCGACGAGGACGAACAGCATCCGCCCCGCGAGGTGCGCGTCGTTCAGGCCGGGCACGTCGACGACCGTGACGAGCCACGTCGCGATCGGCCAGTGCAGGATGTAGAGGGCATAGCTGTACCGTCCGGCAGCCCGCAGCGGCGCCCACTCCGCGATGCTCCGCACGGCCCCACCGCTCGCCTTCGTCGCCAGCAGGATCAACGAGGCGGACAGCGCGGCAAGCGCCGGCAGCCCGAACGTGAGCATCCGCGGATCGACGTGGATGAGGTCGCCCTTCCACCACACCACGGCCGCCAGTGACGCCAGCGACAGCAGCGCCGCCGCCGGAGCATGGCGGCGCAGGCGCGCGGCGGACCGCTCGTCGCCCAGCCCCGCAGCCAGCAGTGCGCCCATCGCCAGCGCGTCCAGCCGGAGCGGCGTGAACGTGTACCCGACGAACGGATCGGCCCCCGCGGCCAGCGCCGCAAACCGCAACAGGGGACTCACGATCACGATCGCTATACACGCGGGGATCAGCCACCGCCGTCCGCAGACGTAGACGACCGCCGGCCAGACAAGGTAGAACTGCTCCTCGACGGAAAGTGACCAGAAGTGCCCGGTCGCGAAGACGTCGGTGTCACCGGCGCCGTTCGTCGCCGTGATCCACAGGTTCATCGTGTACGTCCAGTGCCAGAGCTGGAGGGATTGCAGCCGCGCGAACTCATCGCTGGAGATCGTGGCGAGCAGCGGCAGCAGGACGATGATGAAGAAGAGCGTCGCGTAGTAAAGCGGAAATATGCGCAGCGCGCGGCGCGCGTAGAAGTTCCGGAAGTAGCCGCTCGGCGTCTCGCGCGCCCGCAGCAGGATGCCGGTGATAAGGAAGCCCGAGAGGACGAAGAACAGCTCGACCCCGGCCCAGCCCCCGTCGGCGATCCAGTCGATCACGCCCTCGGCGCCCGCGGTGGTCCCCTCCAGTCCGTAGTGCAGACGCGTGACGAGCACGAAGTGGAAGAACATCACCATCAGCACCGCGACGCCACGCAGCCCATCGAGCGCCGGGAGATGCGATCCGCCAGGATCGGCCCTTGCCGGCGAGGCACCGCCCCTCCGGATCTCAGCAAGTGATGTCATTAGTGAAAGGTTCGGCTGCGTCGCCGTATCCGTGAAGCAGAGGATTGACAGGCACCGTCGAACGGGGTACTTTACCGGAGAGTTAATTAACCGCACGGTACATTACATGCCCACCGAACAGCTCGACGCCACATTCTCCGCCCTCGCGGACCCAACCCGCCGGTCGATTCTGGCGCGCTTGTCGCGGGGCGAGGCGACTGTAACCGAACTGGCGGCGCCGTTCGACATGAGCATGCCAGCCGTGTCAAAGCATCTGAAGGTCCTCGAGCGGGCCGGGTTGATCTCGCGCGGCCGCGATGCCCAGTGGCGCCCCTGCCGGCTGGAGCCGGCCCCGCTGAGGGATGTGGCCGATTGGCTCGCCGAGTACCGGCAGCTCTGGGAGCAGCGATTCGACCGTCTCGAGACGTACCTACGGGACGTGCAAGGTCAGGAGCACAAAGGAGCGGAAGAAACATGAGTACGATGAGAGTCGGCGCACGAAACCGCGCGCCCGCTGACTCAGCACGACCGCAGCAGTTCACGACGTACGCACTGTGGATCGCACAGATCCTCCTGTCGCTGCTGTTCCTGTTCGCCGGGAGCATGAAGTTCGTCATGTCAGCCGACCAGATGACGAAGGACATCGACCTGCCCATCTGGTTCCTTCAATTCATCGGCGCCTGCGAAATACTCGGTGCCATCGCACTGATTGGCCCGGGGCTACTGCGCTTCCGGCGTGGCCTGACGCCCGTCGCGGCATCGGGGCTCGTGGTGATCATGATCGGGGCTACCGTCATCACGGCGGCGACGATGGGGATGCTGGCCGCAGCGTGGCCGTTGGCCGTGGGCATCGTGGCCGCATCTATCGCGTACGGCCGGTGGAACTGGTTCAACGAGGCGTAACCCGGCCACCCGCGCGGAGGCGGGGCGGGTAGTGCAAGGAATGGAGCACAAAGATGACACGTGAGCAGGTACAGGCAGGGACGACGTCGGTGTGGACCGACAAGGCGGAGCGTCTCCTGATCGTGGAGCGGGTGTTCGATGCGCCCCGCGACCTCGTGTGGAAGGCATGGACGGACCCGGAGCAGATGGAGAAGTGGTGGGGGCCGCGCGGCTGGGCGACGATGAACAAGGAGATGGACGTCCGGCCCGGCGGCGTCTGGCATTACTGCATGACCGGGCCCGAGGGCGTCGAGTCATGGGGGAAGGCGATATACCGGGAGGTCGTGCCGCCGGAGCGCCTCGTCTACCTGGACGTGTTCTCGGACGCCGAAGGCCGGACCAATGAGGCCAGGCCCACGATGGTGATCACCATGGAGTTCACCGACCTGGGCGGCAAGACGAAGCTCACATCGACCGGTGAACTTCCGACGGCCGAGGATCTCGAGGCCATCGTGGCGATGGGGGTGGTCCCGGGCCTCACCGAAACGTTGGATCGGCTCGAGGAGTTCCTGGCTGCCGGATAGGTTGATGGCGGCGCCTTGAGGTCAGGTATCGGCACGTGGGCAAGGAGCGGCTCGCTACGCCAGCGCCTTCCGCAGCATCCCCAGGAGCACATCGCGCTCCTCGGGGATGTTGTCGGCGGCGAGGCGGTCGGCCATGCGGACGGTGCGCCAGCGGCGGAGGAGTTCGGGGTCGACAGGACGCGCGCTGGTGTAGGCGCGGCGGAACGAGGCCGCGATGACCTTGCGGCCGATGCCCTGCAGGATGTTGACGAGGGCGGGGGTGCCGGGCGGGGGAGAGCCCATCTCGAGCATCAGGGTGCTCCGCGCGTAGTCGCCCGTGGGGTCGCCGCGCGTGACGTTCGGCCAGTCGATCACGACCGGGCCGCGGGGGCTCATCAGCATGTTGCCCGGGTGGAAGTCGCCGTGGCAGAGGCGGTCGCCATCGGGGAGGCCCGCCAGCAACGTGCGGACGCCCGCGCCGATCTCCGGCGGCATGCCGGGGAGGCCGCAGGCCTGCTCGATGCGATCGCGTAGCGGGACCAGCTCCACCGGCGCGATGGCCTCGTGGAGCTGCGCCTGGACGTGGCCGAGGATCGTGCCCGCGCGCCATATCATCCATGGTTTGCGGCCGAGGAGTGTGATCAGGTCGGTGCCTTCGACACGCTCCATCACGATGCCGGGACGGCCTTCCAGCTCGATGATCTCGAAGACGTCCGGGACGAGGGGCGCGACGGCTCGCGCGGCGCGCATGGCCGCCATCTCGCCCTCGAGCGACTGACGCGTGCGCGGGCCGCGGAACAGCCGCAGGACGCGGCCTTCTTCCCACGCGAAGATCTCCGCTTCGCGCCCCTCGGCGATTCTCTGCAGCCGTTCCACCGCGACCACGATGATGCCTCCGGCCGGCATGATCGCACGCGCGCCGCGCCCCGGCCACGCACGCGATCCTGCGGAAATCGAAAGAACCCTTCGCAGGGAATTTCGGCACGCCTCGTGGAGGCGATACGTCAACCAGACACCCTGAGAATCTCTGCGTTCTCTGCGGCTCTGCGGTAAAGGGGAAGCGGGCTTACGCCAGCACGGGTACCTTCGCCGGCGGTTCGACGACGATGCGCAGGTTCTCCGCCGCCACCATGCCGAGCGTTACCTCCCGGCCGCCCACCAGCACCGTCACCGTGGAGTTGTATGCGGCGACCTCGACGACCTTCAACCCCGCGCCCGGCACCAGCCCATTGCGCTGGTAGAACGTCATCAGCTCGTGGTCCTCTTCCGCCGGCTCGTTGATGCCGTCGATCTCCCGCTCCTCGCCCGCCACCGCCGTCGAGAGCGGCCGCGTCTTCGGCCGCATCGCCGGGTCCAGCCCCGGCATCGGGTTGCCGTGCGGGCAGGTCACCGGGTTCCCCAGCACCGCCATGATCCGCGCCTCGACTCTCGGCGTAATCGTGTGCTCGATAAGGTGCGCCTCTTCGTGCGCGTCCGCCCACTCCAGCCCCAGGATGTCCACCAGCAGCCGCTCCGTCAGCAGGTGCCGCCGCTTGATCGACTCAGCCGCGGCCAACCCCGGGCCCAGCAGCCGGATCTCCCGGGAGCGCTCGTCGATCTCCACCAGCCCATCCCGCTGCATGCGGTGCACGGTGTTCGAGACGGTGGGGGCCGCTACCCCCATCTTCTCCATCAGCCGCGCGGCGATGGCGGGCTTGCCGGACCGGCCCAGGTCGTAGATCTCCATCAAATAGTCTTCAATCGTCGACGAAGGCTTCGTTACCATCGCAAGACACTCTCTTCCGGGTGGTGCGGTGCAGGAATTCGAACCGGAGTATAGCGGAGCCGAGGCCGGCCAAACGCCCCGGCAGAAGGGGCCGAAAGTCCCCCCAAATACAGTCCATTTAGTCTTGTCTAATCCCCTCTCTTAGCCTATGCTAACTACCCATCAGACCTCGGGGAGGAACCGCACCTATGCTGTTTTCACTGCTCGTCACGCTCAGGGAAGGCATCGAGATCGCGCTCGTCGTGACCATCCTCCTCGGCTACCTCCGCAACATCAACCAGACCCGCCACTTCCGTGAGATCTGGATCGGCGTCGCCGCAGCCTCCGCCCTGTCCCTGGGCTTTGGCGTCGTGCTGGAGATCACCTCGCGCGAGCTCA
The DNA here is from genome assembly GCA_016213125.1 of Chloroflexota bacterium. Lineage (GTDB taxonomy): Bacteria > Chloroflexota > Dehalococcoidia > DSTF01 > JACRBR01 > JACRBR01. Next base: position 13,670 of record JACRBR010000345.1, read on the forward strand.
GCGGCCGCGCGCTCGAGACGTTCGAGGGCGTGACGATGCTGTTCGCCGTCGGCGTGCTCACCTGGATGGTCTTCTGGATGAAGCGCCAGTCCGCAGGCATCTCCCGCGATCTTCGGTACCAGATCGATACCGCGCTCTCACGTGGGTCCGTGTTCGCGCTGGCGATGCTGGCATTCTCCGCCGTGGCGCGCGAAGGCTTCGAGACGGTGCTCTTCCTGTTTGCGGGCTCTACCAACGCGACGTCCGGCACGCAGTTCTGGGTCGGCGGCGCGGCGGGCTTCGCTATCGCGGGTGCCGCCGGCGTCGTGCTCTACTACGGCGCGGCCCGCCTGCCGCTGAAGCAGTTCTTCCTCGCCTCCGGCATCGCCGTCATGGTGCTCGCCGCGGGTCTGCTCGCCAACGGCCTCAGCGAACTCCACGAGGCCGCCGTCATCACCGACCTGGGCTCGCGCCCGTGGGACACGGACTCGTACCTACCCATGACCTCGACCATGGGCAAGTTCCTGCACACCGTTCTCGGCTATGACTCCGCGCCGACGTTCGGCCAGATCGGCGCCTACTGGGCGTACATCCTGACCGTCCTCACCGCCTACCTGCTCTGGCCGCTCTCCCGCCCACCGCAGATCAGCCGGGTTGCGGCAGAGCGCGAGACCAACGATGCGAAGGAAAGCCTGATCGCCACCACCTGATCCACACCCACCCAACCAAGAGGAGGAGACCATGAAGGCGCTTAGCGGCCTCACCGGGGCCGCACTGGGACTCGTTTTGCTCACCACCGCCTGCACCGAAAGCGGATCGGGCGGCCGCGAAGTCAACATCACGCAGGGCGATGACTCTTGCTCGCCGGCCACTGTCGATGTCACACCGGGCGAGAAGCTGCAGATCGTCGTGAAGAACGACAGCGATCACGACGTGTACGAGGTCGAAGGCATCGAAGGCACCAAGCTCGAGGAGTTCGTCGTGCCCAGCGGTAAGACCCGCAAATCCGGCTACACCGTCCCCGGCGATGCTAACGCCACCTACAAGCTCAAGTGCTACGTCCCCGCTGGGCCTTCGACGATCATCGAACTCGTCGCCGGAGAAGGCGGCGCAACCAGCACCGACGGTGGCGAAGGCGGTGAGGCGGAAACGCACGGCGGCGTCGAAGGTCCGGCCGACGACGAGGTCCACGTCGAGCTCGTGGAGTACAAAGTCACGGCCGACAAGAACTCGGTGAAAGCGGGCAAGATCGAGTTTGTCGCGAAGAACATCAGCGAGACGCAGACCCACGAGCTTGCGGTGCTCAAGAAGGAGGGCGGCGCGCTCGACAACGAGGGCGAGATCGAGGACATCGAGGCGGGCAAAGATGGCGAGATCATCCTCGAGCTTGGCCCCGGCGACTATGAGCTCGCGTGCCTGATCTCTGCGGGCGAAGCCGGCAGCACCGTCGATCACTACGAGCAGGGGATGAAAATCGACTTCACCGTGACGGAGTAGCCCGCAGTTCGCGCGCGTGCTCCAGGTCATGTTCGCTCAGAAGCGGGAGGGCGTCGCGCAACGGCGCTCCTCCCGCTAACTGCGTTCGCACCTCGAGATGGTCCGGCGTCAGCCGCTGCAGGAGGGATGCGACTTCGGCCCGTACGCGCTCCATCTCCCCGACGATCTCGTCGATCGAGAGCGCCTCCGCCCGCGCGACGTTCGCCGCGTTCGCGGCTTCGAGGTCGATCTCCGGCGCGGAGGGCTCACCGGACAGCACGCCGTGTAGTGTCGCAAGTCTGACCACGTATCCCGTGGCCAGGTGCGCGAGGAGTTGCCGGTTCGTCCAGCCCGCGTTCGCGCTCGCCCCATCCCACTCGCCGGCAAACTCCCGCGCGATACGGAGCAGGTCCTGCGTCGCGTGGTTCCACGCAGCGCGCGCCTCGGCCAGGATCAGTGCGTCTTTCCCGGCAAGCATGCCCGGCCTTACCCTCCGTGCCCTTCGTGCTAATTCGTGGTTGGGCGCTCAGTCCTTGCGGCGCAGCGCCGGGAACAGGATCACTTCCCGGATCGACCGCTGTCCCGTCAGGATCATCGTCAGCCGGTCGATGCCGATACCCAGCCCGCCCGTCGGCGGCATGCCGTGCTCCAGCGCGATCAGGAAGTCCTCGTCCAGCGTCTCCACTTCCTCGATGCCCGCCGCCGCCAGCCGCCGCTGCGCCTCGAACCGCTCCCGCTGGTCCACCGGGTCATTGAGCTCGCTGTACGCGTTCCCCATCTCGAACCCTGCGATGAAGAACTCGAACCGCTCGACGATCCCGTCCTCGCCCGGCTTGCTCTTCGCCAGCGGCGAGATCTCCTTCGGATAGTCCAGCAGGAACGTCGGCTGGATCAGCTTCGGCTCGACGTAGTGCGACACCGCCTCATCGATGAGCTTGCCCCACGACCAGCCGGGATCTAGATCGGCGAACCCGCGCCGGTGCAACTCTTCGTACAGCTTCTCGCGCGTCCGGAACTCCGCAAAGTCGATCCCCGCATGCTCGATCAGCGCCTCGCGCATCGTGATCCGCTTCCAGGGCGGCGCAAGGTCGATCGTGTGCTCCTCGAACTGCGCCGTCGTCGTCCCCAACACCTGCTGCGCGATGCTCGACACCATCTCCTCGACGTTACGCGCGACGTCGTTGTAGTCCGCGTACGCCTCGTACATCTCCAGCATCGTGAACTCCGTGTTGTACTTCCACGACACGCCCTCGTTCCGGAAGATGCGGCCGATCTCGTACACACGGTCGTACCCGCCGATGATCAGCCGCTTCAGGTGCAGCTCCAGCGAGATTCGCAGGAAGAAGTCCTGGTCCAGCGCGCGGTGGTGCGTGGTGAACGGCGTCGCCGCCGCACCGCCCGCCTCCGGCTGCAGCACCGGCGTCTCCACCTCGATGAACCCGCGCCCGTCCAGGTGCCGCCTCATCGCCGACACGATCGCCGCCCGGGTGCGGAAGATGTCGCGCACCTCCGCGTTCGCCATCAAGTCCAGGTACCGCTGCCGGTACCGGATCTCGATGTCCTCTACCCCGTGCCACTTCTCCGGCGGGGGCCGCAGCGCCTTCGCCAGCACCTGGTACGACCGCGCCTCGACCGTGATCTCCTGCGTTCGCGTGCGGAACAGCGGTCCCGTCACGGAGAGGAAGTCCCCCAGGTCCAGATCCGCCAGCCCCGCGTACGCCTCCTCGCCGATGATGTCCTTCTTGACGTAGCACTGGATCCGCCCGGACCCGTCCGTCACGTCCAGGAACGACGCCTTCCCCATGTCCCGCATCGCCGTGATCCGCCCCGCCACGCTCGCGGCAGGCGCGTCGCCCTGCGCCCCGTCCGCCTCCCAACGTTCGAACGCCGCCTTCGCGCCTATAGCGTCGTGCGTACGGGCGGCCCGCGCCGGATACACGTCGATCCCGCGCGCCTGCAGCCGCTGCAGCTTCTCAATACGGAGCTGGATCAGTTCTTCTTCGCCGGGCATGCGGGAAGGTTACAGGCTGTTGGAGGATGGCTACAGCCGTCGGCTAGGAGTGCCACTTCAGGTAGAGGCGATGTGCACGATGATCCACCGCAAACGTAAGCTGATCCATGAACCCGCGCATTCCCAGCAGGTTCCGCTGATCCCAACCCGGCGCGAACGCTGCCTCAACCCGCAACGTTCGCCCGAAGACAATAGGCTCAACATCGTGAATCCAGCACGAGGCGATAGCCCCGTTCGCCACGACGAGCGACCCAGCCCGCCCTGTCGTCACATCATTGATACCGAGTACGTCCAGAAACGTGTGGTTGAGGGTCGACGCGCTGGCTCCCGTGTCGAGCGTCATTCTCACCGGCACGCGAGGCGCCGCTGGGATGCGAACATCGAGGATGATCTTGTCTCCTCGATAGGCGTACTCGTCATCGAAATCGAGCGTTGTCACCCGACGAAGTACGTGTCGGGCCTGCAGTCTTCCGGTCCCACGAAGGATAGGAGCGCGTCCTCTTCGTTCCCAGCGTTCAGCCTCTTAATCACGCCACTCGCGGAGTCGCCGGACGCGATCACCTTGCCGCCCTTAATGGCCACCCACTTGCCCTCGTACGTGGCCAGTTCCTGGGGATGCTCCTGGAACCAGAGCATCTCCGGCGACATCTCCCACACCTTCGTCTTGTGACGCGATACCATGCCCGAACTGTACCAAAACCCCCGATTCCCTCGCGCCAAGGAGCACCCGCCATGGACTACCGAAACCTCGGCCGCACGGGCCTCCGCGTCCCGCCCCTCTGCCTCGGCACAATGACCTTCGGCTTGCAGTGCGACGAAGCGACCTCGTTCGCCATCCTCGACAAGGCATTCGACAGCGGCATCGACTTCATCGACACCGCCGACGTCTACCCCCTCGGCGGAGACGCCACCACCGCCGGCCGCACCGAAGAGATCATCGGTCTCTGGATGAAGCAGCGCGGCAATCGCAACAAGATCGTCCTCGCCTCGAAGTGCGCGGGTGCCATGGGCCCCGGCTCGAACGACGTCGGCCTCTCGCGTTACCACATCCACAAGGCCGTCGACGAAAGCCTGCGCCGCCTCCAGACCGACGTGATCGACCTCTACCAGGTGCACTGGTTCGATCCCCGCACTCCCATCGAAGAGTCCCTGCGCGCGCTCGACGATCTCGTCCGCTGGGGCAAGGTCCGCTACGTGGGCTGCAGCAACTACCCTGCCTGGCGCCTCGCCGAAGCGCTCGCCGCCAGCGAACGCCTCGGCATCGCCCGCTACGACAGCCTGCAGCCCCGCTACAACCTGCTCTACCGCGAGATCGAGACCGAGCTGCTGCCGCTCTGCCGCAGCCAGGGCCTCGGCGTCATCGTCTACAACCCCATGGCCGGCGGCTTCCTCAGCGGGAAGTACCACAAGGGCGATGAGCCTCTCGAGGGCGGCCGCTTCACGCTCGGCAACGCCGGGCGCATGTACCAGCATCGCTACTGGCACGACGCCCTGTTCGATGCCGTGGAGGAGTTGCGCGGCGCCTGCGATTCCCGCGGCGTCGCCATGGCCACCGCCGCCGTCGCCTGGGTCATCGCCCAGCCCGGCATCACCTCAGCGATCGTCGGCGCCAGCCGCCCCGACCAGCTCGATGCCTCGCTCGCCGCCGCCGATCTCGAGTTGGACGACGGCCTCAAGGCAGCGTGTGACGCAGCCTGGTGGTCGCTCCCCCGCCGCCCCGTCGTCGAGGGCTACCGCTGACCGTTAGTCACGCAGCGCGGGCTTTCAGCCCCGCGGTTGTGCACGACCACGTAGCGCGGGCGTTCCAGCCCGCGCGGTTCACCTTCTGCGTCACCTTCGTGTCGTCCTGCGGGGAGAGAGCGGTACACGCGCGCCCATCCTTGTCATCCGGCCGCCGTTTCCGGAAACTGTCGCCCTCAAGGAGCGCTGGCTCATGGAACGTCACGATGTGAGCCTGGAGAACAGACGCGACGAACTCGACGGGGCCTGGAGCGAACACGGCTGGCCCGCCGATCTCCTCGCGCGCGCCCGCGAACTCCACATCGCCGAGGAGTACATGCTGCGCTGGTTCATCTGGGGCGCGACGCTCGAGCGCGCCCGGGAAGAGGTGCAGTGGGCGGAGAAGCTGCAACTCGGCACGATGCGCTTTCGCCAGCTCACGTACGCAGACAACGAAGCATTCTGCGACCTCTGGGCGAACTCACCCGAACAGATCGGTGACTGGGACGTCACCGTCGAGCGCGGCCCGAACGGCTTCGCCTCGTTCGAGCTGCAGGAGCGCCCCGTCCTCAACGGCCTCTTCGACGACGGCCGGCTCGTTGCGTGCGTGTCGTTCTCGCTCCGGCACACCATCGTCGGTGGCCAGCGCATCTCTGTCCGCTTCGGCCAGGCGATGCGGGTGCACAAGGATCACCGCGGCCATGCCTACGCCCATTGGGTGCGCTCGCTGCCCGGCGCCGTCGGCCTCCAGATGCCCACGCGTCTGCAATACGACTACATCCGCGCCCGCAACA
>JACRBR010000346.1 GCA_016213125.1 Chloroflexota bacterium
ATCGCCCACCTGCGCATCACGCACGACGACGTCGAGCTGTGGACGCTGCCCATGTTCCACGCCAGCGGCTGGGGCGGCCCCTTCGCGCTCACCGCCATGGGCGCAACGCACGTCGTCCTACGCGCTGTCAACGGCCCCGATATCTACCGCCTCATCGAGCGGGAGGGCGTTACCTTCGGCTGCATGGCGCCCGCCGTCCTGAGCGTCATCCTGAACTATGAGGGCAGGGCCAACCACAACATCACCACGCGGCCGCGCTTCACCATCGCCGGCGCTCCGCCGCCCGCCGCCTTCATCCAGAAGCTCGAGAAGGAGCTGGGATGGGAGTTCATCCAGATCTACGGCCTCACGGAGACCGCCCCCATCCTCACCGTCTCCCACCCCGACTATCACTACACCGACGGCGACTACGCGCGGCGGTCACGCGCTGGCGTGGAGGCCATCGGCGTCGATATCCAGGTGCTCGACGACGAAGGTCAGCCCGTCCCGCAGGACGGCGTTAGCATCGGCGAGGTCTGCGCGCGCTCCAACGTCGTGCTGAAGGGATATTGGGAGCAGCCCGACGAAACCGCGAAGGCCATCTACGACGGCTACTTCCACACCGGCGACCTCGCCGTCTGGGACGAGACCGGCAGCATCCACATCGTGGACCGCAAGAAGGACGTCATCATCTCCGGCGGAGAAAACATCTCCTCACCCGAGATCGAGGACGCGCTCTACAAGCACCCCGCCGTCCTCGAGTGCGCCGTCATCGGCGTCCCCAGCGAAAAGTGGGGCGAGACGCCGAAGGCCCTCGTCGTCTTGCGCGGCGGCCATGCCGCCACCGAGGACGAGATCATCGAGTTCAGCCGGCAGCACCTCGCGCACTTCAAATGCCCGACGTCAGTGGAGTTCGTGGATGCGCTCCCCCGCACCGCCACCGGCAAGCTGCAGAAGTTCCTCATCCGCGAGTTCTACTGGCAGGGCACCCGCCGCGTGAACTAATCGCCTCCGCCGCCGGCCGGCATCATCGCCCGCTCGCGTTCTGTGTTGGTGCGCCTGCCTTCAACTCGCACGTCGGGCAGCCATGTGAGCCAGCCCGGCAGGTACCAGTTCCAGTCGCCCAGCAACTTCATGCTCGCGGGCACCAGGATCGAGCGCACGATGGTCGCGTCGATGAGCACCGCGACGCCCGCACCGAACCCCATCTCCTGGAACATCACCAGGTCGCCCGCCGCAAAGCCCGCGAACACCGCGACCATGATCAGCGCCGCGCCCGTGATCAGCCGCCCCGTCGAACGCACGCCGAACACCACCGACTCGGTGTTGTCGTGCGTTTCGTCGTAGTGCTCGCGGATCCGGCTCAGCAGAAATACGTGGTAGTCCATCGAGAGGCCGAACAGGATGGCGAACAGGAAGAGCGGCAGCCACGCCTCGATGCTCTCCACCTGCTGGAACCCCAGCAGGTCCGCGCCGACGCCCTCCTGCGTCACCAGCACGAGCAGGCCGTAGGCCGCGCCCACGGACAGCAGGTTCATGATCACGGCCTTGATCGGCACCACAATCGACCGGAAGACGACGGTCAGCAGGATGAAGCTCAGCCCCAGCACGAATGCGAACACGATCGGCGTGTACGTCGCCAGCATCGCGAACCCGTCGAGGTTGGCGGCAATGTCACCGCCGACCAGCACACGCGCCGGCACGCCATTGAATGCCTGCGGCACATAGTCGTCGCGAAGCCGCTTCACCGCCCGCTCAGCCTGGTCGCTGTTCGGGTCGCCGGCCACCGGCACCTCGATCAATCCCAGGCTCCCCTCGCTGTTGGCCTCGAAGGACGTCTCCCCGAACTCGGGGTCAGCCGCCAGGGTGGCGTTCAGCCTGTCGATGCCCTGCTGCACCTGGGGCGAGCTGACGTCGCCGTCGATGACCACCTGCGCCGGCGCGATCAGGCCGCCGGAGAAGTCGCGGTTGAGGATCTCGAACGCCTGTTTCGCGGGGAGGCTATCAGGGAGCGTGCTGATGCCCGAAAACCCCGTGTTGATGTTGAAGTACGGGATCGACGCC
>JACRBR010000351.1 GCA_016213125.1 Chloroflexota bacterium
GAGCAGCCGCTCGTACACAGGCAGCGGGAGCATCGACTTCGGGCGGCCGGTCTGGCCATCGCCGGTGAAACAGGCCGGGCATCGCAGGTTGCACACGTTCGTGGACTCGACGGTGAGGACGAGCGGGTAGCCGCGCAGCCGGATGTGGCCGCGCCGCTGCTCCCATCGCACCAGCCAGTAGTTCAGCACTCGCGTGGGGGTGAGGCGGACGCCGGGGTAGTTGTGGGGCAACGCGAACAGCTTCGCGTCGTTTATGGCGCGTTTCGTGCGGTTGACCGCTCTGCGGAGGAGTGCTGGCCTCAATGCTCGCTCCAGGCCTGCTACCGGTTACGGCGGGGATTCCTTATACCACGCAACGCCCCCGGCCCTCCATTCGCACGCGTAGCCGTCAAGCGCGGGCTCGGCGAACGGCGCCCGCTGAAATCCCGCGCTGCGAGGTGGCGTGAGTCCTTCATCACCATTCGCACGGCGGGCGTCAAGCGCAGATTCAGGGCGCCGGAGGTTCAGCGGTGACGCATCGTGGAGGCGACGACTTCAAGTGTCGATCGGGAGCGGATGTCCTCCGACGACGCCCCCACCATGACCTCCACGGCGCCCGGCTCGACTACGAGCCGCATCTCAATGTCGTACAGGGCGAGCTGCGACATCTCGAGCGTGAACGTTACGGCACGAGACTGCCCGGGCTCGAGGGCGACGCGCCCGAAGCCGGCGAGCTGCTTGACCGGGCGCGTTGTGCTGGCGACGACGTCGTGTACGTAGAGCTGCACCACCTCTTCGCCCGCGCGGTCGCCGGTGTTTGTGACATCGACACTTATCTCGACCGCCCCGTCCGCCGGTACTTCCACCGCCGACCGCCGAAGCTCGCCGTAGGCGAACGTCGTGTACGACAGCCCGTGGCCGAAGGCGTACAGCGGCGTCGAGGGAGAGTCGACGTAGTTGCCGCGCCAGTTGCTTCGCCCGCCCGACGGCTTGTGGTTGTAGTAGATCGGCACCTGCCCCGTCGATCTGGGCAGCGACACGGGCAGCCGTCCCGAAGGGTTCACATCGCCGAAGATCACGTCGGCCAGCGCGTGGCCGCCTTCCTCGCCCGGGCACCACGCCTCGATGATCGCGGGCACGTGCTCGGCGATCCAGGGGATCGCCAGGATGCCGCCGTTGATCAGGACGACGACCGTCGGTGTGCCCGTTGCGACCACTTCCTCGACGAGCCGCTGCTGCGCCGCCGTCAGCGCCAGGTCCGTGCGGTCGGAGGACTCGCCGCTCGTCGCGCCCTCCACCAGCCCCGACCTGGTACCCACGCACACGATCGCGACCTCGGCCGCCTTCGCAGTCTTCACCGCCTCGGCGATGCCGCTCGTATCATCCCCGGTGATGCCGCAGCCGCGCGCGTACATCACCTCCGATCCGGGCGCCGCCTCGCGCACGCCCTGGCGTACCGTGACGTGCGGGGTAAACGCCTGGCGCAGGTCGACACTCGGTCCTGCCACCCCCGGCGCGTTCGTGGCGACGGAGGGCATCACGCCGGCTGCCTGTGCATCCCCGCCCTCGCTGATCGCGCCGAACATGACCTCGACGTGGGCCGGGAAGTGGTAGTCGCCCTGCAGCAGCCGCACGCTGTCGGCGCAGGGGCCGATGACGGCGATAGATCGCGTCTCCTTCGGCAGCGGCAGCAGCCCGCCCTCGTTCTTCAGGAGCACGACCGACTCGGCGGCGATGCGGCGGGCCAGTGCACGGTCGGCGGGCGTGTCCAGCAGCGCGGGGGCGGCATCGGCATCGACGTAAGGCCGCTCGAACAAGCCGAGCAGGAACTTCTGCCGGAGCACGCGCGCGACGGACTCGTCGATGAGGGCAATGCTGATGCGGCCCGAGGCCAGGGCGTCGGAGAGCGCGCGGTAGTAGTGGAGGGTTGGCACCTCCAGGTCGATGCCGGCCTCCAGCGCGCGTGCGGCAGCCTCCGTGCGGTCGCCGGCGATGTGGTGGTAGGTCTCCAGCGTCTGCACGGTGAAGTAGTCGGAGATCACCGTGCCGTCGAAGCCCAGTTCGCCGCGCAGGAAGTCGCGCAGCCACTCCTTCGACGCGCCGAGCGGCACGCCATCGATCTCGGCGTACGAGTTCATGATCGAGGCCAGACCCGCCTCCCGGATCGCGGCGGCGAACGGCGCGGCGTAGATCTCGCGCAGCTCGCGAGGCGGGATGTGGGCCGGCGCCCAGTTCATGCCGCCCTCCGAAGCGCCGTAGCCCAGGAAGTGCTTGCCCGTCGCGACGACGCCCTCGCGCAGGTTGTCGCCCTGCATTCCGCGGACGTAGCCGATGCCGACGCGCCCGGCCAGATATGGATCCTCGCCGTAGGTCTCCTCGCACCGTCCCCAACGCCCATCGCGCACGATGTCCAGCACCGGAGACAGCGTGTGCCGGATGCCGACGGCGCGAAGCTGCCGGCGGATGGCGTGCGTCATCTCCTCGATCAGCTCCGGATGCCACGTCGAAGCGAGGCCGATGGCCTGCGGGAACACAGTGCCGCCGCGCCCGGTGTAGCCGCCCGCGCTCTCACCGTGCGCCACTGCCGGGATGCCCAGCCGCGTCCGCTCGAGGAGGAAGCGCTGCGCTGCGTTCAGCAGCGTCGCCAGATCGCGCGGACCCAATGCCGTTACGCCTGACGGGTACGAGATGTGCCCAATGCCGTTTCCGAACGCGCGCTCCGCGAGCTGCTCGGAGAAAGCGTCCCCCTCCATGAAGAGACGCGGGAACACGCCGCCGATCTGCGCGATCTTCTCATCGAGCGTCATCCGGCTCAGAAGGTCGGCCACGCGCTCGTCGACCGGGCGGGTGGCATCACGGTAGGGGGCGGTGGCGAGTTCGGTGTCCATACTGCACTCCGTGCGGTCGGGAACCACAGATTGACACAGATTCTCACAGATGGGACGGTGGGGATACAGGGCGACGGTCGATCTCGATAGCGCCCGTTCGTCGATGAAGCACACAGCCACCGTGAAGCTGGCCAAGGGAGCACAAGCCATGATCAAGGGACTGAAATCGGCGTCGATCTGGAGCGAGGACCATACGAAGAAGCTATTGCCGTTCTACCGCGACGTTGTGGGCCTGCCGGCGACGCTCGATGTGCCGGGGTTCGCGGTGCTGGGCGACCAGGCGGGAGCCACGCTGAACCTGGGCACGCACAGCGAGATCAAGGGCAACGCCTCGGACCCGAACCGGCACATCGTTGGGCTGCAGGTCGACGACTGCCGCGCGGAGACGGCGCGCCTGAAGGCGGCGGGCGTGGAGTTCATCGAGGAGCCGAACTCGCCCGCGCCGGGCATCACCATCTCAACGTTCCGCGATCCGGAGGGCAACCTGGTGCAGCTCTTCCAGCCGCCGGGGTAGGCGCACGAGGCCGGATGGGACGACGGTGTGCGTGTAGGGGCGCAGCCTGCTGCGCCCTTCCGTCGATCTGTCAACGGCGATCGCTCTGGATGCGCTCAGTGCCCCCGCCGCAGCAGCCACGCCGGATCGATAGGCTTGCCGTGCGACGACCAGCGCTCGAACTCCACGACGAACGCTGGCTCGCCATCGCTTAGCGCGGCGGCGAGCCAGTCGCGGATCGTGGCCGGCTCCGCGTCCGTGTACGCGACCCACGCGCCTCTGCCCAGCGATCGCAGGTCGGCGTCGCGGACGTGCGATCGCAGCACGACCTCTACAGCCGGGTCGGCGGCCGCGACGACCAGTTTCAGCGAACCGGGGCCAATCTCATCGGACATTGCACGATGATATGCGTCGCCACCGCGGAACTGAAGTCCTCAGGCACGGTGCCCGACGACCGACGCCCGACGACTCACGTACTAACAAGCTGACAGGCCGACTAGCTGAGATGCTGCGCGAAGAACGCCACAGCCTTCGCCCAGGCGTCCTTCGACGCCTCATACCGGTACGACGGCCGCCCTTCGTTCATGAACGCGTGCCCCGCGCCCCTGTAGTTGTGGAACTCGTGCGCCTTACCGAGGCGTGTCAGCTCTGCGTCGAGCTTCGCGACGTCGGCGGGGTTCGGGTTGCCGTCGTCCTCGCCGAAGATGCCGAGCACGGGGCAGCCGATCTTCGCCGATTCGTCGAACGGCGTCGGCCCGTCGCCCCACGCGCGCATGATGCTGCCGCCCCAGAACACGACCGAGGCCTTCAGTTCGGGCGCCTGCGTGGCCATCAGATATGCCACCCGCCCGCCCATGCAGAAGCCCGTGACGCCGATACGGTCGGTGCGGACCTGCGGCAGCGTCTTCAGGTGCGCGATGGCGGCGTTGCAGTCGGCGATGATGTTGGGGTCGCGGAGGCGGCCCATCATCGTCATCGCGTCGTCCATGCTCCCCGGGATCGCCGACGTGTCGCGGTGGTACAGCTCCGGCGCGATTGCCACGAACCCCGCCCCCGCGAACCGCCGCGTCATCTCGCGGATGAAGCCGTCGACCCCGCCCGCGTGCTGCGCGACTACAATTGCCCCCGCCGGAGTCACGTCAGGCAGCGCGAGAAAGCACCGCATCTCGCTGCCATCGACGACCAGCGTGTCCAAGCGCGTATCCATCAGTCGCCCTCCGTTCCCAGCAGTTCCCTCAGTCCTCCCTGCGCGCTCGAATTCGAGCCCGACTGAGCCTCGTCGCAGACATTCGCGAGTGCCTGCAGGTCGATGATCTCGCCTCGGTAGTCTGCCTCGGAGGTCTTGTCCGCCGCCTCGAACGTCTGCTGTGCCCCAGGTGGTAATGTGGCAACGGCGACTACTCCCCTATAGAAGCCGATTCCTGCCCCGAGCGTCTTGAGGGCCGCAGCGGACCAAGTGCTCTCGCCAGCCGTCATCGTGCCATCTGCCCAGACGCTGTCCACGTAGTCCCGATGCGACGCAGCTAGATCTTCCATCCCCGAACAAGCCTCAACGATGCCCGCTCGATCCTCCGCGGCGATAGCTGTTGCGAGTTCCGCTGCATATTCCCTGCCCACGCTGGTTTCGAGTTGGCGAGACTCGCCAGCGCAAGCGACCAACAGTGTCGCCAGGAACGCTCCTGAGATCGCGAGCGCCTTCATGACCTACCGCAGCTTTCGCGTGCCGGTGAGTGCCATCTGATCTGGATCCAGCACGAACCGGATCGCCGGAAACCCCGTGTCCACCGTCGTACACGTCGCGTTCATCGGGTACACCGGGTCGACGCCCTCCGCCGACCATGCCTCGCGCTCGAGCACGTCGAGCTGCGGGCGTCCGCGCTCGGCGCGGTGGAAGGTGAACTCGGGGTCGCACTGCACCAGCACCGGACCGTCCTTCGTCTTCGCCAGGTTCATGTTCGCGACATACTGGACGTCGCCGCCGCTAATCGGCTCCGGGTCGACGAGCGAGGCGCGCAGGATCTCGCGTCCGTCCGTTGTGTGCACCGATCCAACGATGCGGTCGTGGAAGCGCTGCAGCCGCACGTCGCCCTCCACGCACGAGAAGCCCCAGCGCCGCCCAAGCGCCTCGCAGGCGTCCGTGGTGCTGGCGTAGGCGCGAAGCAGGAAGCCGCGCGGCAGGGCGGCAGCGCGGCACGACACCTTCACCTGGGCAAGCAGGAACGGGCCCACCGGGCTGTCGGTGTACCGCGCGACGGAGAAGATGCCGGCGGGCGGGATCGTCGGGTGCAGCGCCTTCGGCACCAACGACTCGCGGTCGCCGTCGTCGATCTCGAACGTCGCTTGCAGGATCTCCACGCCTTCGATCGCCCACGGCTCGGCGTCGAAGCCGTCCATCATCGGGGCCTGCTCCAGCAGCGGTGCGAGGTTCTTCGTGCCGACGAGGACCATTGGGTAGTTCTCAGTTCTCAGTGGTCAGTCTTCAGTGGTTAGTTGGTAGTGCGTAGTTTGTAGTGGCGGGTCGCGTGCGTCAATCCACGCGGGGCGGCCCGCCGCGCGCCCGGGCCAGCACCGCATCGTGGTCCGCCGCCGACCACATCGCCTCGATGTACCAGGTGGCCCCGGCGTCCCGGTATGGAGCCACCACGCGCGCAGCCGCGTTCGGGTCGCCGAGCGGGGTCTCTCCTTCGACGACGATGTCGATCGGCGTGCCTCCACGCCGATCCTCGAGCCATGCCTTCATCTCGCGCACCTCGTCCGGGTTCGCCTGCCGGAAGTCCCCGCTGGCATCCCGCGCGCTCGGAATGAGCCCGTCGTACTTCGCCACCCGGCCCATCGACCGCTCGCTCGGCCAGGCGCCGACGACCCAGATCGGAATGCGCGGCTGCTGCACCGGCGGCGCCGGCTTGTGGACGAAGTCGTCGCGTATCTCACTGATCGTGTAGTGCTTGCCCGAGTACGAGAACGGCGGCCCCTGCCACAGGCCATCAATGATCTCCAGCGCCTCGTCCAGCAGTTCGGCGCGCTGCTTGCGGTCCACCACCTCGCCGAACTCCGCGAAACCCACTTCCGGCGCGCCCAGCCCCACCGACAGGATCACCCGCCCGCCCGACAGGTTGTCGAGCGTCGCCGCCTCGCTCGCCAGCTTCCACGGCCGCATCCGCGACGGCGGCGTCAGCATAGTGCCCAGCCGGATGCGCTCCGTCACCATCGCGCACGCCGCCAGCGACACCCACGCATCCACGCCCCAGACCGGCTCCCACAGGAAGATGCCGTCCCAGCCGGCGCGTTCCAGCTCGACCGCGAGGCCGGCCGCCGTGCGAGCGTCGCCGGACGGCAGGACGAACCCGTACTTCACGGAGATGTCCCTCCTTGAGGCCCTGGCGCCTCGCGCAGCCGGGCCAGCGCATCCTCGAATCGCCCCTCGTAGAACGGCACGCCGATGGCGGCGACCCGGTACAGCGGGGCCGGGTCGGTCGCGATGGTGCGGATCGCCTGCCGCAGCGCGCCCGTGTACTCGGCGTGCGCTTCCTCGTAGATCGGCGGCAACGGCGGACGCATCGCGTCGCGCTCCGGCAGGGCGGGAAACGGCGCGTGTGGCTCGGACTGGTACCAGTACGCCACCGACGCGTACTCGTTCGAGAAGTTGTTGGCGTGCCCGTGTTCCACGGTCCACCGCAGCGATGTCGTGAAGCGGATCGGGTCATGGACGAACCACCGGTATGCGCCCACGAGACCGCTGTAGTCGCCCGCCGCGCCGGCGGCCGACTCGATCAGGTGGAAACCGTGATACGGCCCCGCGTACTCCGTCGAGGGGCAGGCGCCGCCACCGAAGATCTCCTCCGTGCCGGTCCCGTGGATTGACGGCGGCCACGCCTCGCCATCGACGAACACCATGTCGTCGCCCTCGCCATACCAGCCGCCCGCGACGTTGTTGATCTGGAGCAGTAGCCCCGCCATCTGTCCGCGGCCCACCGCGTCCAGCGCGACGTAGTTTTCCGCGCCGTCCGTGTTCTTGCCCGCATGGAGCTGAACGTTCGGCTCGCCGCCGACCGCGGCCGTGGGCTTCTCCTGGCGGAACTGCGCGTGAAACCGCAGCGCCTCGTCGGGTGGCGGCGTGTCGTACACGTCGTAGTCGATGTGGTACCACAGCGCCGGGAAGCTGCCGCCCAGCGGCAGTCCGCCGCGATGCTCGAGCGTGATCCGCGCGCTCCTCGCGAACGGCATCGGAAAGTACAGGTGCAGCCCGTGCGATGAGCCGAATCCGGGGTTGACCGCGTTCATCGCCGTCCGCACGAGCCGGATGCGGCCGTGAGCCAGCCCGAACAGGTCGCCCAGCGGCGCCTCGACCGACGGCATCGCCTCGCCGTCCCAGTAGCAGCGGATGATGGCGTCGCGGTAGTCCGTGATCTCCGGGAACGCCAGCGCGCAGTACAGATGCGTGATGCAGCCGGCGCCGTCGTGCTCCAGCAGCGTCGCCGTCTGACCGGGCAGCACGGTCACGAAGTCCATGTTGCCGCCGCTGCGGTCCCACGACGACGCCCGGCGGCTGCGCGCGCCCGTATACGTGAACAGCGCGCTCATCGGCTGGCGGAAAACCGGGTGCTCCGGCAGCGGCATGGGCCTGAGTGTACGGAGCCCGGTGCTGCCAGGCGAGGCCAGCGGCGGGTGCGCCGCGCCGTACGGACAGGTCTTTAGACCTGTCCTCGTCCACCGTCCGTGCTGGCGTACGACTCCGCCAGCCACGACATCACGGTGTTGTCGACGTCTTCCCGCCCGCGCAGGGTGGTCGAGTGCGGGATCCGGCTGGAGCCGCGCGAGATCCTGGGATGCGAGAGCCGTGGGTGGTCGAGCGGCCGCGGGAGCATCACCAGGAGCCTCATGCCTGCGCGGCGCAGGCGCAGGGAGGCGAAGACGCTGCCGTGCTTCAGGAACAGCCCGACGCGCACGGGCTCCACCTGCACTTCGCCGATCCGAGGCAGCAGCTTCAGCACCGCCCCGCAGATCGCGCGCTGGTTCGGGTCCAACGATGCCAGGCGCTCGTCCAGCGTCATAAGCGGCTCGCACGAGTGCCCTTGGCCTGCCCGTCGGAAGTCGCGTCCACACGCGGGGCAGGTCCAGGCGGATGTCGTCGTGGCTGCCGCGCTGCGCTTCATCGCTACCGCCCTGGCTGGTCGGCGCGGGCGATCGTGATGAGGTTGCCGTACTGGTCCGCGGACATCACGCGGTCCTTCTGCGCCTCAATGTATGTGGGGTCCAGCCGCAGGTCGGTGAACACGGCGAAGCTCGGCCAGCTCACGAAAATGAAGCGGTCCCATCGCACCGGCCCGACAAGGTTGTGGGTCACGTTCGCCAGCACCTTCGGGCGCGCGCCGTGCGCAAGCACCACCGGCAGCGCCTTGGCGTTGTACTCGTTGAGCGCGGTCGCCCCGCCGCCGGGATCATCGTTGAACCGGTACAGGTTGATGTAGTGGACGCGCTGGTCTCTGAACCCCTCCCAGGTGAACATCCGGCGCAGCGTCTCCGCCGTCGGATCCGCACCCCCCGACGGATAGACCTCCAACAGCGCGGCCACGATCTCGTCCGGCGTCTTCCCTTGCACGCGGTCGCTCGGGAAGTCCGACGCCGGTTCGTTCGGGCCGAGCTGCTTGATCGCTTCGGGCACCAGGTTCGGGCCCATCAGCACCTGCGCTTCTGCGACGGCCTCCCGGCGCTTTGCCGCAACCGCCACGACCCCCGGGTCGAGCACAGCATCGACGTAGTCGCTGATTGTCGGGTATGTCGCGAGCCACGACACGCCCCCTTCGTATGGCTCCAGCCCCTCCAGCCCCGGCATCAGCGTGTCGTTGACGCTGATCATCTCTCCGCCAGCTGTTAGCGTCGCCTTCGAGACAGCCTCCACGTAGGCGTCGTATCCGGCCTTCGCGCCCTCCTCGTCCCGGAGCTGCACGAACTCGACGACGGCCACGGCCTGCGTCTCGAAGCCGGGGTCCGCCAGCAGCTTCTCCCACGTCGCCGCCGGCGGGTCGACTACCGGGTCGGCGTACGCCGACGTCAGCCGCTCCAGCGGCGTCCGCGTGTCCGGTGTGGACGTCTCTACCCCCGCCACGCCTTTACCTCCGTCTTCAGATCCCGACGACCCACGACACGCGCCGCCGATCGCGAGCATCACAATGAGAAACAAGACAGCGGACGGCACGATTGGCGACCGGTATCGGGGCGATGACATGAGTAGACCTCCCGGCGCTTTCGACCCACCGCGCGGGAGGTCACTGTTGTTCATTGCGGTCGCTGGAGCGCGTTACGATCCAACCGCAGCCTCTGCGTCCTCTGCGCCTCTGCGGTGAAACCTAGCCAGCAACAACCGCAGCCGCTTCCTTGCTCCGGAACTTCGGCATCACTTCCTTAGCGAACAGCCGCAGGCTGTCCAGCACCTGCGTCTGAGGCACGGTCTCGGCTGCGTTCAGCAGGAAGTTGATCCGATCGGCGCCGACGGCCTCCCACTTCGAGACGATGTCGGCGATGCGAGCCGGGTCGCCGATGCAGATGCCCTCGGGGATGCGGCCGCCCTCGCTCGGCGCCGTCGACTCCTGCCGGAGCTGCGGCAGCAGCCCCAGCGACGGGTACGAGCGCGACGGGTACGCCTCCCGCGCCGCAAGCAACTGCGCGGCGAGATAGTTGAACGTCCCCGCCAGCCGCTGGCCCGTCTTCACGCCCGTCTCGTTGTCCTCGTGGCAGTACAGGAAGTTGACCGTGTTCACCTGCTCGTTCACGAATCCGCCGATCGGGTCGCACGACTTGATGCGCCGCCGGTACTCGGCGATCTTCTTGTCCTGCTCGGCGAACCCGCCGAAGGTGAGGCCCAGGCTGCCCATGCCGCGGTCCGCGGCGTCCAGCTCGGTGCCCGGCGACGTCACCGCCACCCACATCGGCGGGTGCGGCTTCTGGTACGGCTTCGGCAGGATCGCCCGCGACGGCATCGAGAACGCCTCGCCCTGGTAGCTGAAGCGCTCCTGCGTCCACATCTTCGGCAGGCACCGCACGATCTCGTCCCACGTCTTCTTCGTCGAGTCCGGGTCGGCCTGGAACCCCGCCAGCTCCGTCCACGTCGCGCTGCGCCCCGTCCCGAACTCCAGGCGCCCGCCCGAGAGGATGTCCAGCACCGCGGCGCGCTCGGCGATGCGCACCGGGTGGTTGAACTGCGGCACGCACACGACGATCCCGTGGCCCACGCGGATGTTCTTCGTCTGCATCGCGCACGCCGTCAGGAACAGCTCCGGCGCCGATGAGTGCGAGTACTCCTCGAGAAAGTGGTGCTCCACGCACCACACCTGGTCGAAGCCCAGCTCGTCGGCGAGGCGCACTTGTTCGAGCGCGTTCATGTAGACGTCGCGCTCGGACTCCCGCGTCCACGGCCGCGGTACAGACAGCTCGTAGAAGATCCCGAACTTCATAACGCTCCTCGGACGCGTCCTACCGCTGGATTGGCACTTTATCCGTCATGATCGCCTGGAACCGCGAGGCGTTCACGGAGACATCGGGATCGTCGACGTAGGCCCAGAAGCGGACGGCCGCGATCTCACCGAACTCCTGTCGGTAATCCGGGTGCTCAGCGTCGAAGTCCACGGCGACGCCAGGTTCCGCCGCCGAACCCTTCACCAGGAGAGTGGAGACGGCCACGACTTCGCCCGCGGCGTCATACCACGCGATGCACCCATGTACGCCACCCTCGTATGCCTCATCGGCGGTGTACGTGAAGCGATAGCGCAGGTCCGTTCCATTCACTTCCACCACGGAGACATCACTCACTGCGGCTTCAAGCTCTGGAAGCGGTTCGTCCTGTGCCCTGCCGCTGAGTACGTTCACCTGGTGCCGGGCTGGTTGGGGAACGGTCTGCGATTCGTTGAAGCGGATGCCATAGACGGCAATGCTGTTGGGAGAAAGCTCCCCCGGACACGTTCGCGCCTGTGCGACACCCACCGCGTTCCCGTCGTCATCGAAGATCGTGCCGCGAAGCAGAATCTCGAGGCCCTGGATGTCCGTCTCATTGTGAATTTCCCCGAAGATCGTCCAGTCGTTGTTGTTCCCGCGGCGCAAGGTGTCATTCTCGATACAGCGCGCTGACACAAGGAAGAGCGCCAGTACGGAAAGGAGCGTCACGCCTAATAGTCTTTGCCACCGCATGGTTTCCTCCCCGCCTGCTTGACACAAGGTTCGCTCGGGAGCGTAGCATCGCCGCTCATGGGCGTGCAACGACTCCGCACCACACCTGGTCGAACCACAGCTCATCCGGCAGCCGCACCTGCTCCACCGCGTTCATGTAGACGTCGCGCTCGGACTCTCGCGTCCACGGCCGCGGCACAGACAGCTCGTAGAAGATCCCCAACTTCATGGAGCGCCTCGCATTCATCGTCGCGCGCGGCCCGTACTCCACCCGTAGCGCGGGCGTTCCAGCCCGCGCGGTCGCCGTGTGCCGCCGGTGCGTGGGAGGCGAACAGGGTGGGTGGGGCGTGGGCACGGACCACGGCGCAGCGGCCCCATGAAA
>JACRBR010000358.1 GCA_016213125.1 Chloroflexota bacterium
CATCCATGCCTGCGTTCTCTTCCTCTTCGTCGAGCGTGATGCCGACGGTGAGGTCGAGGACCTTCAGGATAATGAACGTCACGATGAAGGAGTATGGCGCGACGACGGCCAGACCGAGCGCCTGCCGGCCAAGCTGATCGAGCCCGCCGCCGTTGGTGAGGCCGTCCACCTGGGCGCCAAGGGCGTTGAAACCGGTGTTGGAAGCGGCGACGGCGAAGATGCCGGTGGCAAGCGCGCCCCAGAGGCCGCCGATGCCATGGACACCCACCACGTCGAGCGAGTCGTCGAGCGCGGACTTCGAGCGCCACTGAACGAAGAGGAAGCAGGCGATCCCGGCGATGCCGCCGATGCCGATCGCCTCCATGGGCTGGACGTACCCCGAAGCAGGGGTGATGGCGACGAGGCCTGCCACGCAGCCAGCCGCGGCGCCGACCACGCTGGGCTTGCCATTGATGAGCCAGCTCATCCCAACCCAGGTGAGGGCGGCGGTGGCGGCGGCCGTGTTGGTGACGGTGAAGGCGTTCGCGGCGATGGCATTGGCCGCGCCGGCGCTGCCCGCGTTGAAGCCGAACCAGCCAAACCACAGGATGCCCGCACCGAGGACAATGAACGGCACGTTGTGCGGTTCCATGGGCTCTTCACGGTAACCGCGCCGCTTGCCATAGCAGATGGCTGCGGCCAGCGCGGCCGCGCCCGCGTTTACGTGGATGGCCGTACCACCGGCGAAGTCGAGGCCCTTGACGTCCGACGCGATCCAGCCCTCGATATCGAAGACCCAGTGCGCCACCGGGGCGTACACCAGGAGCGACCAGGCCACCATGAAGACGCAGAACGGGCCGAACTTCGCCCGCTCCGCAAAGGCGCCCGTAATGAGGGCCGGCGTGATGATGGCGAACATCAGCTGGAACGCCATGAACAGCTCATGCGGGATGCCGGGGCCAGCCTGCGAATCGCCGGCAGCGCCGACGCCCTTGAGGCCGAAGTGGTCGAGGTTGCCGATGATGCCCCATCCCTGGACGTCAGGGCCGAAGGCGAGCGAGTAGCCGACCACGACCCAGGCGACACCCACCAACCCGATGGTGATGAAGCTCTGCATCAAGGTGCCCAGGACGTTCTTGCTGCGGACGAATCCCGCGTAGAAGAACGCCAGCCCGGGCGTCATAAACAGGACGAACGCGGATGCAGCGAGCATCCACGCAATGTCCCCTGAGTTCAACGGAACTTCGGTCATGTTGCCTCCCCTGGCTGTATTCGGTTGATGTGGGGAGGATAGGGGCCGATTGTTACGGTCGTGTTTCGCGGGGGTGATCGTCGGATTACAGGGGTTCGCGAACCACCAGAGGGGGGTGCCACGTCAAGCGTCCGAGCTCAGTGCGCAGCCACAGGCCCACGGCCAGTACGAGCGCGGGCGTGGCCGGGATGTAACCTTTCCCATCGCCTCCCGTCTAAGTCTGTAGAAGGGAGAAGCAGGCGTGGATAGCGGACGGCCCACATCGGCCCTGGCGCTTCTGGAGCGGGCGAAGGCCGGCGACCGGGACGCCTTCGGCGCCCTGGCCGAGGAGCACCGCGACGGCCTTCTGCGCCTGTGCATGCGCATGACCGGTTCGCACGAAGAGGCCGAGGACCTGGTCCAGGACACGCTCCTCAAGGCCTATCTCCACATCGCCGAGTTCGAGCTGCGCGCCTCCTTGCGCACTTGGCTCTTCCGCATCGCCACCAACGCCTGCCTCGACCACCAGCGCGGCAAGAAGCCATGGGATCTCGACAAGCGCTGGCAGTGGTTCCGCGAGAACGGCGAGCTGGTGCACCAGATGGAACAAAACCTCTACCTCTCGCCCGAGCGCGCAGCCGAGGTGAAGGAAGTCGCCGCCACCTGTGTCAACTGCGTGACGATGTCGCTACCCACGAAGCAGCGTGCCGCGATCACGCTATGTGACCAGCTTGGTCTTACACGCGACGAGGCCGCGAAAGCGATCGGCGCGTCCGTCGCGTCCGTGAAGACGGAGCTGCACCGCGGCCGCAAGAAGATGGCCGAGGTGTACGAGCACCACTGCGCCCTGGTCGACGAACAGAACGAGTGCGACGGCTGCCTCTGGGCCGGACGCGTGCAGCGTCGAGGCGGGCCGAAACAGGCGAGCAAGCGCGCATCGGACAGCGAACCGCGGACAACCGCGATCGACCAAACACCAAGAGGCAAACAGCACGTCACCCCGACGACTGACGACCCACGACCGACGACCGCCCTGGGCTGCGAGCAGATCGACGAGCTGCTGTCCGACCTGATCGAGGGCGAGCTCGCGGAAGGCGTTCGGGCGGGCGTGCGGGCGCACCTCGCGTCGTGTGCGCGCTGCACGTCCGGATACGAAAAGCTGAAGCGCACGGTGCGGTTTGTGCGCGCGCAGGCAGACACGCCGCTGGTGCCGGGGACGCCCGGCGGCGCGTACATGGAGTTCACGGCCGCGCTGGCCCAGGGCGAACCGGAGCGGGCGGTCAATACGCTGGGCAGGGCGATCCTCGGCTGGCCGGCGAATACCGAGCAAAACAAGGAAGGAGCATCAAAATGAAGTCGGATGTCGTAATCATCGGCGCCGGGATGGCGGGGCTGGCGACGGGCGCGCTGCTGTCGAAGCAGGGCAGGCGCGTGATCGTGCTGGAGAAAGGCAATGTCGCGGGTGGCCGTGCCTACTGCTACGAGGACAGGGGCTACACGCTGAACTACGGCGCGCACGGGATGTACATCCCGGAATCCGGACCGCTGGGCGAGTTGATGGGGCGCCTCGGCCGTCCCGTGTCGAAGAACGGCTACCCGCAGGCCACACGTAGCTACTGGGTCCACGACGGCCGTTTCGCCTCGTTGGGCGCTAAGCCCCACCAGGTGCTCACCACGGGCCTGTTCTCGATCGGTGGGCGGATGGCGGTGGCGAAGGTGATGCTGGCGGTGCGCGGCGAGAATCCTGCCCGGCTGCCGCCGGAGCTCACGTGGGGCGAGTGGATCGATTCGAAGACGAACGACAGGTCGGTTCGCGAATTCATGCTGGCCTTCGGCACCCTGAACTCCTACACGAACCCGTCGGGGGACCTTTCGGCGGCGTTCTTCCTCAGCCACCTGCAGCGAACGCTCTTCGCGAAGGACCTGGTCGGATACATGCACGGCGGATGGCGCACGATGTACGAACAGTGGATCGAGGACATCGAGGCGGGCGGGGGCGCTGTTATGACAGGCGAGCGCGTCGAAACGCTCGAGGTCGCCGATGGTCGGATCGCCGCCTCTCGCACGACATCGGCACGATACGAGGCGGACACGTTCGTCTGCACGCTGCCGCCGCAGGAAGCGCCGACGATCGCACCAGACAGCTCTGCGCTGCAGGATGAGATGATGCAGTGGTCAACGCCGGAGGATGTGCGTGCCTACTGCCTCGACCTGGGCCTGAGCCGTCCGCTGCGCACCGACGACGCGACCTTCGTCTTCGACGTGCAGCGCAACCTGTACTACAGCATCCACAGCGAGTCCGCGCCCGATCTGGCGCCGGCAGGCGCCCTGCTCCTGCACGCGATGGCCTATCTCACACCGGAACAGGCGCGCGACCAGACGCTGCGCGAGCGGCGCGGTGACGAACTGCGCGCCGGGCTAAACCAACACTTTCCGGCGTGGAAGGAGGCGGCCGTCGTAACGCGGACGATGCCGGACGCGAAGGTGCTGGGGGCACGGCGCACGCCGGAAAACATCAGAAACCTGGTGCCGTTGCGCGCGACGTCGGTCGACAACCTGTACTTCGCCGGGGACTCGCGCGACGTGCCGTACAGCCTGACGCTCGCCTGTCTCGTGTCGGCGATGCAGGTTGCGGACGCGATCGCCGTCACGACAACAGCCGCATCCGTGGCTGCCGTTGGGTGATAAGCACGCGCCCGGCTCAGAGCCAGCGAGTCTGGCGAGCGAGCTTTCAGTTACTGACGGGCCGCCTACACTCTCGGTATGAGCATCGCAATCACGTGGGGGACCACGGCGGAGGAACACGCGCTGGGCTTTCCGTGCGACGGCATCATCGATACGCCGGTGTGCTACTGGCGAGGCGTGACGGTCGATGCGCCTCCCGCGACCGTCTTTCGCTGGCTGTGCCAGCTGCGCGCCGCGCCGTACAGCTACGACTGGATCGACAATCTCGGACGCCGAAGCCCGCAACACCTCACGCCGGACCTCGACCAGCTCGCCGTGGGACAACGCGTGATGTACATCTTCGATCTGGTGTCGTTCGAACGGGACAGGCACATCACCGTCCGTTTGCGGAGAGGCGGCATCTTCGGCAAGCTCCTGGGCGACGGAGCCGTCTCATATGCCATCAGTTCAACGGATGGGGGAGGTACGCGACTGCTGGCCAAGCTGGCGGTCCGCTACCCGCGCGGGCCGGTTGGATGGTTCATGCGCGCCGGGCTTCCCTGGGGCGACCTCGTGATGATGCGGCGGCAGCTGTTGAACCTCAAGGGGCTTGCGGAGCGTGACTCGCACGCCGAGGCACAGACGCGCTAGCGCGTTCACACCCTCTCGATCACCCGCCGCAGCCGCTCGTCCGCCTCGTGCGAAACCGCCCCCAGATCCGCGTTCCCGGTGAACGACACCATCGACGCCGGGTTCACCACGCCGACGAACGTGCCCTCCGCCCGCCGCGCGACGACCACGTTGCACGGCAACAGCAGCCCGATGTCCGGCTCCAGCTCCAACGCGCGGGACGCCAGCTTGGGGTTACAGGCGCCGAGAATTACGTACGGCTCCACCTCCTTGTCCAGCTTCTGCTTCAGCGTCGCCCTCACGTCGATCTCCGTCAACACGCCGAAGCCTTCCTCTTTCAGCAGATCCTTCACGCGCGCGATCGTTTCGTCGTATCCGGCAGAGACGGTTTTCGTGATGCCGTAGGTGGTGGTGGTCGTCATGGAGGGCCTCCTCCATCCACGCTAGCAGGCCACGAGCAGAGCGCGTCAGGGCCGATAGTCACACGGCTGCGGGTGCGTCTTCCCGCGCGTCCGTGACTGGCGGATCGAACCGCTGTTTGAAGGTGAAGGCGTGCGGCGTCGGGCCGTGCTCCCGCAGGTATGCCAGCCGCGCCTCCGCCTCTTCAACGCTCGGGATATGGCCGGCGGGAATCCACCAGAAGACAAGGTAGTGCTCGCCCCCGTGGTCCTGGAACCAGTCGCGCCGCCGCCTGAACACCTCAACATGGTCCGAGTGGTAGGTGTACTCGAACAGCGCCTCGATCGACTCCCAGACGGTGAAGTTGATAACCACCATCGGATCGTCGCCCACGCGCGTCCCCGTCGAGTTGCCGTCAGCATTCTGGTGCCGCCAGACAAACCCCGGCGTCCGGTCGCCCAGCCCGTTGAGGCGATCCAGCGCCGCACAAAAGTCGTCGAGCCGCGGGTCGTCCAGCGGCGCGACAAGCTTCGCGACGTTGTACTGCGCCAGGTGGTGCTTCGGAGCTGCGGACATGCGATCAGGATACGGGGCGGGGTTGGAGGCGGGGAAGTTGACGCCGGATGCTCGCGCGAAACGCACTCCGTAGCGCGGGCTCTTCAGCCCGCGCGGCTCAGCTCCAGAGGTGACGGTTCGCTGCGGCCCTCAGGGCCGCGAGACGATCACGCTGGCATTGTGCCCCAGCCCAAAGGCGTTCACCATCGCCTTCGTCCCGTGTAGCCGGCGCACGTCCCCGGTCACGACCTCCAGATCGCCGCAGTCCGGATCCTGCTCGTCGAGGTTCAGCGTCGGCGGGATGAGGCCGGCCTGCAGCGAGTAGACCGCCGCCACCAGGTTCATCGCGCCGGACGCGCCCAGCGTGTGGCCCAGCGCACCCTTGATCGCCGTCACCCAGAGCTTATCGGTGTTCGGCCCCCAGATGCGGCGGATCGCCTTCCCCTCGACAGCATCGATGGCGTTCCCGCCGGCGCTGCCGAAGATCACGTCGATCTCGCCCTGCAGTGTCAGGTCCCACTTGATGAGCGCCTTCTGCATCGCCCGCGCGGCGTCGATCTCGTTCGCGGCCGGACGCACGACGGGCGCGCGGCTGAACGACGCGCCGTAGCCGTCGACGTATGCCAGGATGTGCGCGCCGCGCCGCACCGCCACCTCCTCCGCCTCGAGCACCACCATCGCCGCGCCCTCGCTCAGCACGATGCCGTTGCGGTCGCGATCGTACGGCCGCGACGCGCGCTCCGGCTCGGCGTTGCGGCGCGCGAGCATGCTAGCGTAGCGGGCGAGGCCCTCGGGGGTGACCGGCGCATCCGCCCCCCCGGCGACGGCGATCGCGCACTCCTCGCGCCGCACCCACTCGGCCGCTTCGCCGATGGCCATAAGCCCGCCGGCCGCCCCGGCCGAGATGTGCAGCACCGGCCCCGCCGCGCTCACCGTCCGCGCCACCGTGGCCGCCGTTGCGACATGACCCTCCGGCAGCTCCGTGCCCAACGCCACGCCGATCTGCGAGACCGTCTCGTTCGTGATGGGGACCGCCGCCTGGATCAGCGCTTGGATCGCGGCGTCGGCGGCGAACAGCGCCCGCCGGTCCATCGTGGCCGCGGCCTCGGCGTCCATGTCCGTGCGCGGCGCGTAGTCCCGCACCTCCCCGCCGATCCTTACGTCGAGGGCCGACGCGTCGAACCCAACGATCGCCGCGACAGCGCTCCGCCCGTCCGAGAGCCCCGCCCACAGCCCGTCCGCGGTCCGCCCAAACGGCGAAACGGCGCCAACGCCCGTAATGCACACGCGCTTCGCTTCGTCACCCATGCGTTGAAGGTACCGGAACTGGCGAGCGAGTGGGGGCAAAGCAGCGACAGGTCACCTTCTCCCGCCGCGACACTGTCGACTATCGAGCCGAGGTTCTACGCGAGTGTTGGCAGGGCGCCCAGTTGGCGTAACAACTGTTCCCAGTGTCCAACTGCCGCTCTCACTAGACTGTCGAAGTCACCGATGAAACTACCTTCATCGTCCAGTACCCGCCCAGTCAAGACCGCCTTCGCCGAGCCCGAGCCAACGATGCGAGGTGTACCATCGGCGTTGAGAGTCATCCCGACACTCGAACCCTTTTCGCTTCCCGTCCTGAGTTCTAGGACCCTTCTCACATCAACGAGCGTCGGGGACCTCCGTGAGTGTCCACGGTCCCGCGGCGGACCATGCTTGTCTCTGTTTGACAGATCCATGATCACGCGGATTTCGAACGAAGCTTTGACGGCGTCGTCTACCAGCCCCGGGTTCTTGCCGTTTGTCTTAGCCCACCCTCGGGCATGGTTACCAACATTAGTTACGTTGTGGATGAGAGAGTAGGCCACGTTCTCTATCTCCGCTGGAGTAAGTCCGCCCGAGAAGTCCTGAAACCCACCGACGAACCGATCGGACTTCAGGGCTTGTGCCCTAAGGTTGGCCATGTCCTGTTCTTCCGCAGCGTCAAAGGCCGCGTAGATGCGCCCGATCCTTTGGTGCAGATTGTCAGTCACTTGCCGCCCCTATTTTCCGGTGTCCCTAGGTCGTGATCCTCCGCTAGCCTACCCCTGGTCGAAATACGGCAGGTAACTGGCCGATCGCTTGCTGACCCCTGCACTAACGAGCAGCAGGCTGTGCAGCGGCCGCACCTAGTCCCGCCTCCCGCCTCCCCGCACCTACCCCTGGCGCTTCAGCCGCCCCGTCTTCTTCGCCCAGCGCTCGCACCACGCGAACGTCAGCATCCCCGCCGGGATCAGCACCACGCCGAACGCCGCCAGCGCCACCAGCTCCTGCCACAGCCCGCCGAACCCCTGCCCGTCGATGATGGCGCCGCGGATCCCGTTGAGGATGTACGTAGCCGGCGAGATGTGCGCCGACCACTGGAGCCACTCCGGCAGTACCGCCACCTCGTAATACACGCCGGACACCAGCAGCACGAACGCCTGGATCATCATCGACATCTGCTGCCCGCGCTCCGGATAGAGCATCGGCAGGATGCCGGAGAAGATCGCCAGCCCCGCCACGCTGAAGCTGCCGACAAGCAGCACCGCCGCCGCCGCGCCCCAGTCCGCCTGCGAGA
>JACRBR010000350.1 GCA_016213125.1 Chloroflexota bacterium
CTCCCGCCGCCCGTGCGGCTCGTCCCCGACCGAAAAGAGCACGAACTCAGCGCCCGGCAGCGCCGCTAGCCGCGACAGCAGCGGCAGAATCGCCTCCGAGAAGCTCGATCGGTCGAATGTCGCCATGATCTTCATGGGCTCTCCTCGACTCAGGCTGCAAGACCGTAGCATTGCATACTTCCGGCGGCCCGCCAACGTGGAGTTCTTCCCCCCTGCCGGGACGGCCGGAGGACGGCCTCCCTGTTCGGCCGGGCAGCGGCACCCCGCCGGGTTGGAAGCTTCGCACAGGATGGAGGTGCCTCGCGTCAATTCCATCTTGTATCCGCTCGGCTGGCAGCGTAGGATCGACTTCTACCCAGGTCACCGGATCAACTACTACCCCGCACGCCCCGCTCGAGATCCCCGGCAACACCGGGGTGGATGTACGCGTTGAGTGCTTCTGTGAACCTACTTCGATTCGTCATCATCGCCACGGCGGCGGCACTGGTTGGATGCGCCATCCTGCTGCCCGCCCACGCCGGTCCGGCCAACGCCGCCGCGGGCGCCTGGTCCGGCAAGTTCTACAACAACACAACCCTCACGGGCACTCCCGTCCTCCAGCGTAATGACGGCGCCAATCTCGACTTTCTTTGGACGGGCTCACCCGGAACCGGCGTCAACACGGACAACTGGAGCGCCAGCTGGGAGCGCACCGATACCTACAGCGCAGGCACCTATCGGTTCTCCGCGGTCGTCGACGACGGCATCCGGATCTACGTCGATGGTGTCAAGATCCTGGAATCGTGGATCAACCAGGCCGCGAGTCCGTATTCGACCGATTTCGCGATGTCCGCCGGGAGCCATACCGTCAAGGTGGAGTACTACGACAACATCTACAACGGCGAGCTGCACGTGGCCATCCAGGACATCTCGGCCACCGGCCCATCCTGGAGTGGATCGTACTTTGCGAACATGACCCTCACAGGATCACCGGTTCTGACGCGCCAGGACGCGACGATTGACTTCGACTGGGGAGTTGGCTCGCCGGGAGCTGGCGTGCCAGCCGATCTCTTCAGCGCTCGCTGGACCCGCGTCGTGGATTTCCAGGCTGGCGTATACCAGTTCAATACCGTCAGCGATGACGGCGTCCGAGTGCTCGTCGATGGCGTAACCATCCTCGACTTCTGGATCGACCAGGCGCCCACCAGCCACAGCGTAAACCGCACCATGACCGCGGGGCCTCATACCGTGACCGTGGAGTACTTCGAAAACGGCGGTGGCGCCGTCATGCAGTTCGGGTACAACTTCCTGCCAGACTTCGGCGGGTTCGTGGAAGAGGCCGTCGTCACCGGCTTGAACATCGCCACCGTGTTCGCGTTCGCACCGGATGGCCGCATCTTCATCGGCGAAAAGGACGGCACGGTACGCATCTTCAAGAACGGGCAGCTCCTGGCCACGCCCTACTACACCGTCTCTCCCGTCAACGACTACGAGGATCGCGGCCTCCTCGGTCTCGCCGTCGACCCCAACTTCAACACCAACGGCTACGTGTATGTCTCCTACACCTACGACGTGAACCCGGCGGACATCGGCGGCGAAAAGGTCGGCCAGGTTATTCGCGTCAACGCTACGACGCCGGCCGGAGACGTGGCCTCCGCCGCGTCGAAGGTCGTGCTCGTCGGTAAGGTCGTCGGCACACCCGCACTCCCGTCCTGCGAAGACTACGCCGTTACTTCGGATTGCATTCCTTCGGACCACCTGAGCCACTCGATGGGCAATATCAAGTTCGGCCCAGACGGCATGCTGTACGTGGCGACCGGCGACGGCGCCAGCTACGCCACGGTCGATAGTCGCGCGCTCCGTGTGCAGAACGTTGACAGTCTCGCGGGCAAGGTTCTGCGCATAAACCCCGCCAACGGCCAGGGTCTGGCCGATAACCCGTTCTACAACGGGAGCCTCACCGCCAACCGATCGAAGGTGTGGGCCTATGGCTTCCGCAACGCCTTCCGATTCAACTTCAAGCCCGGCACCAACATCATCTTCCAGGGCGATGTCGGCTGGAACGACTGGGAGGATCAGAACGTCGTCGTCCGCGGCGGTAACTACGGCTGGCCCTGCTACGAGGGCACGGGTCAGCAGCCCGGCTACTCCGGCTACTCCATCTGCCAGAGCCTGTACGCCGCCGGCACGCACGTTCGCCCCATCGTCACCTACAACCATCCGCCCGATGCGGCCGCGCTCGGCGGGAGCTTCACCGGCGTAAACGGCTATCCCGCCCAATTCCACAACACCTACTTCTACGGGGACTTCGCACGCGATCAGATCAGCGTGCTGAAGGTCGACGCCTCGAACACCGTCATCCCGGGAAGCATCAGCGTCTTCTCCAGCGCCGCCGCCGGCCCGGTGCAGATCGAAACCGGCGCCGATGGCGACATCTACTACCTCTCCATCTTCACCGGCGAGATCCGCCACATCAGGTACATCGGCGGCAACCGGCCGCCGGTCGCCGTTGCTGCAGCCACGCCCGCCTCGGGCCTCTCGCCGCTCACCGTCGCTTTCTCCAGCGCCGGCTCTTCGGACCCGGACGCTGGCCAGACCCTGGCGTTCGATTGGGATTTTGGTGATGGATCGCCGCATTCCAGCTTGCCAGGTCCCAGCCACCAGTACGTTCTCGACGGCACCTATACGGCAACGCTGACGGTGACGGATTCTCTTGGCCTGAGCGCGACGGACGCACGCACTATCCAGGTAGGGAACAGGCCGCCCGTCGCGGGCATCACGACGCCCCTGAACAACGCCAAGTTCGACATCGGCGATGTCATCAGCTTCAGCGGCACCGGCACCGATCCCGACGACGGCACACTCGGGCCATCCGCGTTCGCCTGGACGATCGCCCTTAGTCACTGCTCCGACGGTACCTTCTCAAGTTGCCACACCCACACCGTCCAGCAGGTGACCAATGCGACGGCAGGTTCATTCACGATCACCGACCACGGCGACTTCGTGTACTACGAGATCTTCCTCACGGTCACCGATAGTCTTGGCCTCACGAACACGAAGAAGGTGACGCTGACAGCAAACACCGTGGATATCACCTTCACCTCGAACAAGCCCGGTGTCTCGGTCATCATCGATAGCGGTTCCCAGGCGGTGCCCTTCACGCACACCGTCCCGCGCAAATCCGCGCACGTAATCAACGTCGCCTCGCCCCAGACCATCGTCTCTGGGCAGGTCTTCTTCCAGGCATGGTCCGACGGCGGCGCGCAGTCTCACACGATCGTCGCGAACATAGCCGGGACCTACACCGTCACGTTCGTCGACCCCACGCCGACCCCCACCAACACGCCTACGGCGACCAACACGCCCACGGCTACTTCCACGTCAACGTCGACGAACACGCCCACCAACACGCCGACGCGGACACCCACAAATACGCCTACCAACACGCCGACCAGCACCTCCACACCGGTCCCCACGAACACCCCGGGTGGACCCACCGACACACCCACCAGCACGCCCACCGTGACCAATACGCCGACGGCGACTACCCCGCCCGCCGTGCCGCCCACGAACACGCCGACGTCCACGGCGACGCCGACGCCTACCAGGACGTCGACCAGCACACCGACCAGCACGCCCACGAATACGCCGGTCGCGCTCCCGGCCTCCAGGGCCTGGTGGGCCATGGAGCAGGCGTCATGGAGCGGCGCCGCCGGCGAAGTCATAGACTCCAGCGGGACCGGCGTACACGGCGCGGCCGTGAACGGCGCCCAGACCGCCGGTGTCGCTTCGGCTCTCGCGGGGAACCCCGGGACGTGTCGCTACGCCGGCCTCGACGGCATCAACGACTATCTCGACTTCGGCAGCCCGGCCTCCCTCAGCTTCACGAACAAGATCACGGTCATGGCGTGGGTGAAGTGGAACATCAATCCGGGCGCGGGCAACAATTGGGCGAACATCGTCTCCAACAACTCCAACGTGCAGGGAGACCTGGGCCAGTTCTGGCTCCAGCATTCCACGGCTAACGCGCGGTACGAGTTCGCTGTCCAGACCGCTGGCGCTCGGACGTACATCATCGGTTCGGTTGCGCCGCTACAGGGCGTCTGGCAACACGTGGCCGGTGTCTACGACGGCGCAACCCTGAAGGTCTACGTGAATGGCCAGCTCGCCGGCAGCGTCCCCAAGACGGGCAATCTCATCGCCCGGACCAACGCCATGAGGCTGAACGTCGGCCGCTGGGCGTTCAGCACCCAGAACTTCCGCTCGTTCAACGGCAACCTCGACGAGGTGAAGATCTACAACGTCGCGCTCACCGCTCAACAGATCGCCGCCGCCGCGAACGAAACCCATCCCTGCGGCTAGTTCCGCGCCCGCGACTACTCCGCGACGACCAGCGTGCCCAGCATGATGTGGTGCAGCGTGCAGTAGTAGTAGAACGTTCCCGGCGTATCAAACACCCGCGACCACTCATCGCCCTTCTGCAGGGTGTCGCTCTCGAACGCGCCGCGATCCTCGGTAACGTTGTGCGGCAGGTCGTCCTGGAACTTCCAGGTGACGGTCGCCCCCTTCGGGACCGTCAGGTCGCGCGGCGTGTAATCCAGGTTGTCCACGATGACGTCAACCTGCATCTCGGTCGTGACTACGGGCTTCGTCCGGACGGGCCGCTTCGGTTTCTCGTCGCCCGTGAACGCGAAGAAGCTCGCGGCAGCGATAATCACGCCAAGAACGACGACGGATGCCACCAGGAACGTCCTGCTCGCGAGGAAGCTCTTCTTTCGCCGGGCTGCCTTCCGCTTCTTCGCCATGCTCTCCTGATCCCCGAAACGCGGTCGGGAAGCTGCGTCGCCGGCTTCCTACCGCCGGGCGCAACTCCCCTGGGCCGTCACGCGGCCACGTGTCAGCACGTTGCGGCCATCATGTTAGCCGCACGAGTTCCCGGTCGCTCACGCGCGTGGGCGGCGACTTTGCTCGATGCCTTCAAGTATCCGGCACGAGGCGGGACCCCAGCAGGGCCGATGGGCGAGGGATCTGTGACAAACGGCCCCTCCCTGCGGGGCACCCTTGTGCGCGTCCGGCTCTCCGCGTCCGCCCCTCCCCTCGATTCGTGACGAACGGCCCGTGATGCGTCAATCTCCCGCTGATAGTCTCCCGAGGTGAGCTTAAGCGCGGAACCCCGGCTGAAGCTGGTCCTGGTCGACGATCACGAGCTTGCCCGCGCCGCCCTTGCGAAACGGCTGCGCCAGCACGAGCAGATCGTTGTAGCCGGTCATACCGCTGATCCCCTCGAGGCGCACGAGATTGTCCGGACGCAGGCGCCCCACGTGGTCCTGGTTGATACCGTCCGCGAGGACGGCCAGGGCGCGAACATCCTCTCCTCGCTGTCCGCGCTGCCCGCCCCGCTACGACCTGTTCTCGTGGTGCACCTGTCCTACTACCAGCCCGAAGTCTGGGACGTCGCCCGCGCGGCCGGCGCCCACGACCTCATCCTGAAACAGATCGCGGTCGATGTCCTCGCGGTCAAGTTGTTCCAGGCCGCCCATCGTGTCCTCCCTCGCGACCGTTGGCCCGCCATTGCTACTGCCTGACCAGTCGTTTCATCGTTTCCTGCTTATTTTACTGCCGTGACCCTTTGCCCTGTAGAATCCAGTCGTGCCACACGATGGATAGCGCTGCCAACGACCTCTTTCGGCATATTTGTGAGAGCGCGCCCGACGCCATCGTCGTCGTGGATGCGGCGGGTCGCGTCGTCCTCGTGAACGCTCGTGCCGTGGAGATGTTTGGCTTCCCGGCCGGCGAGCTCGTCGGCTCGACCGTCGACATCCTCCTGCCGGATGCGCTGCGGCCCGGTCACGTCCAGCAGCGCCACGCCTACATGCAACACCCGTCGACCCGGCCCATGGGCACCGAACTGCAGCTCTTCGGCCGGCGACGAGACGGCAGCGAGTTTCCCGTGGAGATCAGCTTGAGCCCGTTCCAGTCCGGAGGCGCGACGCTGGTCATCAGCATTCTACGAGACATAACAGAGCGCCGCCGCCTCGAGGTCGAGCGAGAACAGCTCCGCGCCGTCGCCGATATGGAAAAGGAGCGGCAGCGCATCGCCATGGACCTGCACGATGGCATCATCCAGTCCATTTATGCCGTCGGTTTGAATCTGGAGTCCGCGAAGGAGGACGTGAAGAGCCGGCCCGATGATGCCGTCAAGCAGGTGAACCGCGCCATCGACCGTCTCAACGACACGATCCTGGACTTGCGCAGCTACATACTGGATCTCAGGCCCCCGCGGTACGGAGGGGACCTGGTCGACTCCCTCAACGGGCTCGTCGCCGAATTCCATGCCAATTCCCTCATCGAGCCGACGCTGGACGTCGAACCTGACCTGCCTGCGCTGACCGAGGAGCAGGGCAGGGCCATCTTCCACATCGCCCAGGAGGCCCTGAACAACGCCCGGAAGCACTCCAGGGCAACGCAGCTCTTCCTTCGCCTGCGGCCGGTCGATGGGACACTTCGGCTGCAGATCGCCGATAATGGCAGCGGCTTCGACCCGGGGGCCGACCTGCCGGAGGAGCACCGGGGCATGCGAAACATGCTGGCCCGCGCCGCCGCGGTGGGTGCGCTGTTGAGAGTGGAGACGGCGCTGGGTGCCGGGACAAGCGTTATGGTTGAGATACCTGTTCAGACAGCGACTGGAGAACCACGATGACCACGCGCGTACTGATCGTCGATGACCACGAGGTCGTGCGGGAAGGCTTGCGCACCCTGCTTTCCCGGCGCGACGGCATGGAGGTCGTCGGTCAGGCCGGCACCGTGCAAGAGGCCATCACGGAGGCCCTGAAGATGAAGCCCGACGTCATCGTGATGGACGTCCGTCTTCCCGATGGAAGCGGCATCGAGGCCTGCCGCGAAATCCGCGAGGCTCGACCCGAGACCAAGGTCATCATGCTTACCTCCTACGCCGATGAAGAGGCCGTCTTCGCCTCCATCATCGCGGGTGCCGCCGGCTACGTGTTGAAGCAGACCCGCGGCGCCGTCCTTGCCGATGCCATCGCCGCCGCCGCCCGCGGCGAATCGCTGCTGGATTCCGTCGTCACGCAAAAGGTGCTGGAACGCGTCCGCAAGGCGAACGAGCGCAAGGAAAACGACCCCCTCGATGCGCTTACCGACCAGGAACACAAGATCCTGTTGCTCATCGCCGAAGGCAAGACAAACAAGGAAATCGCCCAGGAAGTCTTCCTCAGCGACAAGACCGTGAAGAACTACGTGAGCAACATCCTCAACAAGCTGAACCTGCGCCGAAGGAGCGAGGCCGCCGCCTTCATCGCCCGGCGGGAGCCTGCCGACAAGTGAGTCGCTCGCCGCGGCTCACCTCCGCGTTGATACTCTCGCCTGCTTGACGCTGTCCGGGTGCACCAGCAGGACCGGCGCCACGCCTGATCGCACGACTTCCTCGGCCACATCGCCGAACAGGATGTGGACCAGGCCGCTGTGTCCGTGCGTCGACATCACGATCACGTCCGGCTGATCCGCAAGCGCCCGATCAATGATCGCCCGCGCCGGATCGTCATGCGCCACCGTCGCGCAGGTGTACTTCGGTCCGGCTGGCAGCTGCTGCTCCAGCCCGTGCAGGTAGTCCGTGCGGTCGGCCAGTTCCCGTTCGATCGCCTGCCCCTTGTTCTCGACGTAGGTCGAGGGCGTCTGTTGGATGACGACGGGACTCGTCCCCGGTCCGGGCGCGACACCGACAACCGGGCGCAGCGGCCCTCGCATCCGAACGCCCTTGTCCGGCGGTTCCACCACGGAGAACAGCACCACCTCTTCCACCGGCAGGCGCAGAATCTTCCTCAATTGCTCGAGCGTCGCCTCCGAAGAATGCGATCCGTCGAACGTCGCCATCAGTCTCATCTCACCCTCCCTAGCGGGCCACAAACCCGCCATCCACCGGAATCGCCGCGCCTGTCACAAACGAAGATCGATCCGACGCCAGGAACAGGGCCAACTCGGCAACCTCTTCCGGCCGCCCCAACCGACCCAGCGGCTCGGTCTGGGTCAACGCCGCAACCGCGTCAGGATTTCCATGCGTAAAGCTCAAGGCCATCGGGGTGTCGATGATCCCCGGGCAGAGGCAGTTCACGCGTACGCCCTGCGTGGCGTATTCCAGCGCCGCCGCCCGCGTGAGCTGCACGACGCCACCCTTCGACGCGCAGTACGCCGGGAACCCCCCGAACCCGACGAGTCCCGCCACCGACGCCGTGTTGATGATCGAGCCGCCCTTCCCGCGCAGCATCGCCTCGATGCCGTACTTCACGCCCAGGAACACGCTCCGCAGGTTCACGGCGATCACATGGTCCCAGTTCTCGGCCGTCGCGCTAGCTGTCGGCGCCTGGTCGCCCAGGATGCCCGCGTTGTTGAACAGCACGTCCAGCCGCCCGTACTGACTCAAGGCCAGCGTGAACATCGCCTGCACATCCTGTTCTCTCGACACGTCGGCGTGCACGAACGTCGCCGTGTGGCCGCGCGATGCGAGGCCATCCGTCACCGCCCGGCCCGCGGCGTCGCACATGTCGGCGATCACGACGACCGCACCCTCCTCCGCGAAGAGCTCAGCCGCGGCCTTGCCAATCCCGGAGGAGCCGCCGGTCACGATCGCGACCTTGCCCTTCAGTTCATTCATAGCTCCGGCCCTTCGTACGAGGATGCTGGCGTCCCGGCCAGCGTAGCCAGCCCCGGCGACGGTGTAATCGGCCGTAAGCATGTGAACCACGGTGCCGATCGGCACCCGCAGGCGGGCACGATTGGCCTCGAAAATGAAGCGGCGAGGCCCCCGTGGAGCGATCGGGAGCCTCGCCTAAGGCCGTAGCTGGACGCGCCCTGTCAGGCCGCGTCCAGGAACACCGCGAACTGGTCTGTCATCCGGCCCCGGCGGTCGCCAAGCCCCGCCACGTCCAGGCGGTGCATGTACTCATTGACCTGCCGGCGCCTGACCGCCATCAGCTTCCTGAATCCATCGTCCATGTGGTCCACGCCACCGCCAAGCAGGATCGCCAGCGACTCCATCGAGCCGCCGCTCGCCGTGACGCCGGTCCCGGCGAAGATCTCCTCCCCTGCGTCGAGATAGCTGTGGATCTCTTCTCGCCGTTCCGGCGTCGTCTCCAGGACGTGTTTCATGTGCATCACGCCGAACGAGACGTGTCGCGATTCGTCCTGGGCCGCCAGGCGGAACATGCGTTTCTCCGCCTCGTTGTTAGACAACAGCTCGCCCGATCGGAACAGGCTCTGGATGAACCCCTCACCGATGATGTGCATGATCGCCGACATCTCGCTGAAGTCTCGCGACGAGATGATCTGCCGCAGCCCGGAGCCCGGCCCGCCGCTCATGAGACCGCCGCCGTTGGCCAGCGCCCGCTTCCTGAACACATCCAGGTGCCGCGCCTCATCCATCACCTGGCTCGCCAGGTACAGCTTGATCTCGTAGTGCTCGTTGCTGATGCTGGGCAACCACTGGCCCGGGGTGTCCCCGGCGATGAACTCCACTTCCGTCAGGAACGTGCAGAGCTGGCTCATCGCCCGCTCGATGTCATCCGGCAGCGGCTCCAACGTTTCCCAGGGGATGTCAGTCGCGCTGCTCCACTGCCGCTGCACCGCCTCCTCGTACAACAGCGTCGCGTTCTTCGACCACACATCGTCGCGGTTCAGCGTGTAACCGATGTGCGGCACTCCGACACGGTGGGCGGCTCCTCTTGGCCGCATCGTCTGGTCGCCCGGCACATTCGCGATCTCCCCGTATGACGTCGCGTTGATCTCATCCAGCGTCAGGCCGCGCTTTCCCGGCTTCGCCCAGATGCCCCAGTCGGCCTCTGACTTCAACCATGAGAGGTCCAGTTCCGCCGGCAGCGGCGTCTCCGTCCTCAGCATCGCTCCCTGGTCTATCGCCATGCTCTGTCCTCCATCGCGCACATCCAGCTATGCCAGGGCCGCGCCCGACGCGACCCCGGTGACAACTAAGGTACGCCTACGCCCCCGCAACGCAGATGGGCCGATCGGCCCTACGTCGGACGGTCCTTTGGCACATCGGCGTCTCAACCGCTCCCTTCGGGAGCTATGGACTGCGGGAAGTGACGTTCGGCCCTCTTGCCCCATTACGCCGTCGGGGATACTCGTCAACACGACCGCTAGGCGTTACCAACGGAGGAGGAAACGTTTATGAAGCGCAGATGGATCGCAGGTTCGTGGCTGGTCATCGCACTGGCGGCGTTCGCTGCTGTCAGCCTGACCGTCAACCGGGGCGGTGGTGCAGGAACCGCCGACGCCGCCACGCAGTATTTCGGACCCAAAGAAGCCGACGTCACGCAAGAGGAGGACTACAAGGTCGTCCACCTCACCAGCTCCAAATTCATGTGGCAGTTCCGCGACGATCAGGAGCCTGTCGAGGTCTGGGGATACAACAACCAGATCCCCGGCCCGACCCTGCATTTCCGGGCCGGCGACAAGGTCCGCATCTACTACCGCAACGACCTTGATGAAGCATCCACCGTCCACTGGCATGGGCTCATCGTTCCGAACTCCATGGACGGCGTCGGGCTACTCACACAACCACCGGTGATGCCCGGTGAAACGTTCGTGTACGAGTTCGACATTCCCAACACTCCCGGCACATTCATGTACCACGCGCACATGAACGATATGGAGCAGATGGGCAACGGCCTGGCCGGCGCGTTCCTCGTCGACCCGCGTGATGGCGGCGATGGCGGCTATGACCAGGATCACGTCATGTACATGCAGACCATCAAGGGACACTTCCTCATCAACGGGAAGGAGTTCCCCAGCATCGAACCCTACATCGTGAAGAAGGGCGACGAGATCCGAGTTCGCATGATCAACGTCGGCCCTGTTGATCTCCACCCCATGCACTTCCACGGCCACTTCGTGAGGGAGATCTCGCGCGATGGCACAGCCATAAGAGGCGGCGGAGGCGTTGCCAGGGTAGAGAACACCGTACTCGTCGCGCCGGGCCAGACGATCGACGTGGCAGTCAAGATGGAGGCGCCCGGCAAGGGGGCCTGGCTCTTCCATTGCCACGTCATCTCGCACGTCATGGGGCCCGATGGTAAATCCCTGAATATCGCGCTCGCCAACGGTGGCATGGTTGTCCCGGTGGCCTATAGTGACAGCGATAACTTCCAGGACATCGTCGCCGCGTTGACCGCCGCTGTGGAATCGCTGAAGAAGGGCGGCATCCGGCCCGGCAGCGGCGATCTTACTGGCGCAATCCAGGAGATGAACAGCTCGATGGCTGGTATGCCAGCGGCCGGAACACCGGCGGCTCAATAGCTGAGCACGCGAAACAGACGAGGAGGAACCATGAATCGTGTATCCCGGCGCAAGGGCGTGACCCTTGCGGTTGCGGCCTTTGGAGTCTTCGCAGTGATCCTTACCGGGTGTGGGGAAGCCACCGAGGCTGACCCCACGCCCGTCAAGACGTGGAAGATTACACCCGCAGCCAGTAGCGATGGCACGGCAACGCAAGCGCCATCGGAGGCGACAGCTACACCTGCGGCCACGGCGGCCGCCGGTGGCACGGTGCTCGAGATCAAGGGCGTAAGCAGCCTCTTCGATGTCGAAGAGCTCGAAGCGCCTGTGGGCTCGGTCACTATTAAGTTCGACAACCAGGATGCGGGCGTCGTGCACAACTTCCACGTCTTCAACGGCAAGGACGCGAAGGCCGACGATCTCGCGGCGAGCGACCTCGAGGCTGGCCCGATCCAGCAAGAACTCACGTTCACCGTCGAGGCCGGCGAGTACTTCTACCAGTGCGATGCACACCCGACCACCATGAAGGGCACGCTGAAGGTCAGTTGAGCGTCGCCCCCATTCCGATAAGATCGAGGGAGGCCGTTTCGGGGCCTCCCTCATTGTTCTGCCCGGCCACCGGCAGTTGCCCGGTCTTGGAGGCTCAGGATGTCCGTCTACAAGCTCTCCGCGTATCCTCGCCAGCACACACTGCGCGACGGCCGGATCATCAACATCCGACCCCTCGAGCAGGGTGACAAGGATCGCCTGACCTCTTTCTTTCTGCGGGTGCCCGATACGGAGCGGCAGTTTCTCAGGCAGGACGTCACCTCCCCGCGCACCATCGCCGCTTGGTGCGATGAGCTTGACTACGATCGCGCCCTGCCGCTCGTCGCGCTCGACGGCGATCGCATCGTCGCCGACGCCACCCTGATTCGCAGCCGTCACGGGGTCTATCGCCAGGTTGGCACCGTGCGCGCCGTTGTCGATGCCGAGTACCGCGCCGTTGGCCTGGGAACCACCCTGCTCCGCGACCTCTGCGATGTCGCCGCCGACGCCGACCTTGAAAAGGTCACTGCCGAGATGGTTGACGGCGTCCAGGACGATGCGATCGAGGCGATGGAGCATCTCGGCTTCATCCGCGCGGCGACGGTGCATGAGTTCGTCCGCGACGAGCACGGCCATCCCCACGACCTCACTGTTATGGTGCTGCCGCTGGGCAAGTGGTACCAGTGGCAGCAGTTTTAGCGGAGTGCTTCCGGATGTAGGACCTTCTGGACGCTACCAGCGCAGAATCGCTCCCACGCCTTCGGACCCCAGCTCCGCCCCCACCCCCGGCGACAGGAACCGCACCTGCGCGTCCGTCGATAGCGCTCCGCGAACCGCCGCCTCGGCGATGTCATCGGTGTGCCACAGCGGTTCAGCGCACACGGGGCAGGTGCGTGCGTCCCCCGCTGTGAAGTAGTGTCCCTGTGCGCACTGCACGCCCGTCCGCGGCT
Organism: Chloroflexota bacterium; assembly: GCA_016213125.1. Taxonomy (GTDB): domain Bacteria; phylum Chloroflexota; class Dehalococcoidia; order DSTF01; family JACRBR01; genus JACRBR01. Next base: position 12,762 of record JACRBR010000350.1, read on the forward strand.
CCTGTGCGGCCAGCAAGAGCAGGTGGACGCGGCCTTCGCTCAGCGCCTCCAGTGTCGGGTCCCAACCCAGCACGGCGTGGTCGGCCTTCGCGGCACTGGTCGTCAGCTCCTCCACCAGCGCGCGGTCCTCCCGCGCCCGGCCCTCCGCGTCCAGCGCGTCTACCCGCCGGACCACGTCCGGCGTTGGCAGGTCCAGGTCCAGGTGCACCGTCGCCACCACGGAACGCGCCAGGGCTTTCGGCAGCATCCGCCGCAGCGCCGAGATCGGCTCATCCGGGCCGCTCAGGATCAGTGAATGGATCGGCCGCGACCGATCGATCGTCCACAGGTGTTCGATCACCCGGTGGATGTGCTCCGTCAGGTGGTGTTCCCGGTGCCGGGCGTATCGCGGCTGCAGGTATCCTCCCCAGCCTCCCACATCGGTGCGCGGCAGCACGTCGCTTTCGAGGTGTACCTCTTCTTCCACCGAGCCCATCATCACGGTGATGAGTCGCGCCTGTGCCTTGTCCATCATCACGATGCAGTAGCGGTGGTGTTCGTCCAGCGCTGCGATCAGCGGCCGCAGCAGCGGACGCTGGTCAAATCTCGCAACGGTAGACATTGGAAAGTGCAGCGGCAACACGATGCGTAGGCCTCCGGGCCCGCTGAAGAACATCACTACCGAGCGCCCCGGCGCTTCTCTCCAGCTCTGAACCTCCTCCGTGATGCCAGAGATCTCGTATTCAAGGCGCCCGCGGGTCCACTGATCCATCTTCTGGGCCTTCAGCGGCTTCCACGCCGAGATCAGCTCGGCCTCGTATCCTTCTCTCGCCGCCAGCGCCGGATCGATGTTCAGGTAGACGCTGAGCAACCCCTCGTTGTTGTGATACGAGATCAGGCGCCCGATGAGCTCCTCGAACCGCGCGTCCTCCAGGAGCGTCCCGTGGGTGTCAGTATGCATGGCGCGCCTCCGGCAACCACTGTGCCGCAGATCGCCGCGGAAGTGGTCCTGCCGGATGGCCGGATTCGCGCCGGCGAACATCCGCAACGGCCACCTGCCGAATGGCGACACCATGCCCGGCCGCGGCACGGGCCACTCCGCAGGGACTCCGCGGTTGACCGCCTCTCGGGCACGCCAAGTAAGATCTCACCTGTGGTGACCGGCCGAACTGCCCCGGACGCGACCAGCGAAGAAGGCGCCCTCGCCACGCTTCTGCGTGGGTTCCGCCGCGAGCGCACCGACCTGCTTCCGGCACTCATCGCCGCCCAGGAGGCCTTCGGGCACCTTTCCGAAATCACGTTGTTAGCCATCGCCCATCACGTCCACGTCCCCGAGAGCGAGGTCTTCGGCGTAGCTACCAGCTACAGCGAGCTTCGTTTCACCCCCCGCCCAGGCGAACACCTGGATGTCTGCACCGGCCTCAGCTGCCTCATCGCGGGTGCACGCGGCCTCATCGATGCGCTCAACTCCTCCCAACCTGACGGTGTCTCTGTTGAAGAGCACCCGTGCCGCTTCCGTTGCGACCGCGCGCCGGTCGTCCACATGGGCGGCCGGTACGTCGATCGCGCCACAGCCGCTTCGGTGCTCGCTTCCCTGCTCTATCCCTCGGGTGTAACGGCCGAAGAGCGCACCGTCCGCAACTCTCGCTCCGGCGAAGTGCGCCGTCTCCTCGCGCGGTGCGGTTCAATCGACTCCGAAAGAATCGATGCGGCGATTGCGCGTGGTGCATATGCCGGCCTCGCCCGCGCGCGGGAGATGCAGCCGGATGGGATCGTGCAGGCCGTCGAGGATTCGCGGCTCCTTGGCCGCGGCGGAGCCTACTTTCCGGTTGCGACCAAGTGGAAGGCGACGCGCGCGCATCCCCAGCCACGCTATCTCGTCGTGAACGCTGAGGAGGGCGAGCCCGGCGTCTTCAAGGACCGCACGCTCATCGAGCTCGATCCCCACCTGCTGGTCGAGGGCATCCTCATCGCCGCCCGCGCCATCGAGCCAGCGGCGATCTACGTGTATGTGAACGGAGAGGCCTCGCTCGCCGCCGAGCGTCTGCGCCGCGCACTCCACGATGCGGGCGTCCGCGGCCTCATCGATGACGGCACGCCGCCCATCGAGATCCGGCGTGGTGCCGGCGGATATGTCTGCGGTGAGGAGTCCGTCATCCTCTCCAGCATCGACGGGCACCGCGCCGTTCCCCGCCTCCGTCCGCCGTTTCCCGTCGACGCCGGCCTCTGGGGCCGGCCCACCGTCATCAACAACGTCGAGACCCTCTGCAACCTCCCTTTCATTCTGGTGGAGGGTCCGGATGCGTTTCGCGCCTGTGGCACGCCCGAACATCCGGGCACCAAGCTTGTCTGTGTCTCCGGCGCCGTCTCGGACGCGGGCGTCTACGAGGTCCCCTTCGGCACTACACTGCGACACATCATCGATGTGCTCGCGGGTGGTCCCCAGCGTGGCAGCGCGCTTCGCGCTGTGCTCTGCGGCGGTCCCTCCGGCACTCTGCTGCCGCCGTCTCTGCTCGATGCACCGTTCGCGCCCGGCCGGCTCGACGACTCCGGCGCCTCGCCCGGCGCCGGCGGCATTGTCGTTATTGATGACGCCATGTCCATCCGTGACGTCGTCCGCCACCTCACCGCGTACAACGCCCGCGAATCTTGCGGCAAGTGCACCCCCTGCCGCGAGGGGACAGCCCGCATGCTCGAAGCGCTGGGTGATGCGCGGCCCGACGCGCGCCAGGATCTCGACGATCTCTCGGAGGCCATCCAGGCCGCTTCCCTATGTGGTCTGGGCCAGATGGCGCCGCTTCCGTACCTCAGCGCCCGCCGCTACTTCGCCGATCAGCTCTTCGAGGCTCCTCGATGACGCGAACGGTCAGTGTCGATGGAACGCGGGTGGATCTGGCCGACAATGCCAGCGTCCTCGATGCAGTGCTGGCCGCGGGGCGCCACGTGCCACACCTGTGCAAGGACAAGGACCAGCGGCCCATCGGCTCCTGCCGCACTTGCCTGGTCGAGATCGAGGGCGTACGCGGCCTGCGCGCCAGCTGCCACACGCCTGCCACCGACGGCATGGTCGTGACCACGAACAGCCCGCAGGCAGAGCGCGTCCGAAAGACCGTTCTCGAGCTTACGGCGGCGATGGTGGATCCCAACGCCGTCGCCCCCGCCGGAACGCCATCGGGCGAGTTCAGCGCCGAACTCCGCCGCTACAACACTGCCCCGGGCGGCGTTGCCGCACACCCCCGCCCGCACGTCGACAAGAGCAGCCCCTTCTTCACGACCGACCTCAGCGCCTGCATCCTCTGCGGCCGCTGCGTTGAGGCCTGCCAGGATGTCCAGCACATCGGCGCCATCGGCATCGCCGGCAGCGCCCGTGATGCCCGCATCGCCGCCTTTATGGACAAGCCCATCGCTGACTCCATCTGTACCTCGTGCGGCCAGTGCGTCTCCGTCTGCCCTACCGGCGCCATCATCGCGAAGCCGCAGCCCGCCACGACCGCCGCGCGCGAGGTATCGACCACCTGCCCCTACTGCGGCGTGGGCTGTGGCGTGGGCCTCGAAATCGATCAGGACAACCGCATCATCGAAGTCCGCGATCAGCCCGCCAACCCGTCCAGTCAGGGCATGCTCTGCGTGAAGGGCCGCTTCGGATCGTCCTTCGTCCACGCCCCGGACCGCCTTACCCAGCCGTTGATTCGGCGCGACGGCAGCCTCCAGCCCGCCACCTGGGACGAAGCCCTCGATCTCGTCGCACACAAGCTCTTCGAGCATCGTGCCTCCTTCGCCGCGCTCGCTTCCGCCAAGGGCACCAACGAGGACGCTTACGTCTTTCAGAAGTTCGTGCGCCTCATCATGGGAACGAACAGCATCGACCACTGCTCGCGTCTCTGCCACGGCCCCTCCGTGAAGGCGATGATGCTCCAGATCGGCAGCGGCGCCACCAGCAACTCCTACGATGACTACGAGAACGCCGGCTGCCTCATGGTGGTCGGCAGCGACACCAGCTCCAACCACCCCGTTATCGCCTCCCGACTTCGCCGCGCCATCGACACGCGCGGCACGAAGCTCATCGTCGTCAACCCCACGCGCGTCGACCTGTGTCACTACGCCGACATCTGGCTACGCCCCAATCCCGGCACCGACGTCGCGCTCTTCAACAGCATCGCCCGCGCCATGCTCGACGAAGGTCTGCACGACGCGGACTTCATCGCCCGCCGCACCGAAGGCTTCGACGCCTGGCGGGCCGGCCTCGAGCCGTATACGCCCGAAGCGACCGAGTCCGTCACGGGCGTGCCCGCCGACCTTGTCCGCCGTGCCGCCCGGCTGTATGCCCGCCCGCCGTTCAGCGGCTCGTGCCTGCTCTGGGGCATGGGCGTCACCCAGCACACCTGCGGCACTGATAACGCTCACGCCCTCGTGAACCTGGCGCTCGCCGCTGGCCAGGTCGCCAAGCCAGGTTCCGGCATCTCACCGCTGCGTGGCCAGAACAACGTCCAAGGCTGCGGGGACGCCGGCTGCTTGCCCGACCAGCTCCCCGGCCTCCAGGGCAGTGGCCCGGATGTCCTGCGCACGTTCTCAGAAGCGTGGGGCGGCGAGCTCTCGCCTCTTGCCGGGCTCACGGCGACGGAGATGATCGAGGAGGCCGCCCTGGGCCGTCTCGACTCCATGTACGTCGTTGGCGAGAACCCGCTCCTCAGCGAGCCCTACCTCGCGCACGCGAAGCAGGCGATCGAGAATCTCAAGTTCCTCGTCGTCCAGGAGATCTTCATGACGGAGACGGCGGAGCTCGCCGACGTCGTCTTACCCTCCACCACCTTCGCCGAGAAGGAGGGCACCTTCACCAACAGCGAGCGGCGCGTCCAGCGCGTCCGCCGGGCCATCCGGCCCCTCGGCAACTGCCGCTCTGATTGGGAGATCGTCTGCGAAGTCGCACGCCGCGTCGCGCAAATCCTCGGCCGCCCGACCGGCGGCTTCTCCTTCGACAGCCCCGCGGAAATCTTTGACGAACTCGCCGCGCTCGCCCCGTCGATGTCCGGCATCTCGCATGCCCGCCTCGACCGCGAGGGTGGCATCCAGTGGCCCTGCCCCACCCCCGACCACCCGGGCACGCCGATCCTCTTCGCCGAGACCTTCCCAATCGGCAAAGCGAAGTTCGTGCCCGTCACCCAGGGGCCGCCCGCCGCGGAGCTGCCCAGCCGCCGCTTTCCCTTCATGCTGAACACCGGCCGCGTCCTCTACCACTGGCATGGCGGCACCATGACCCGCCGCGTGAAGGGACTCCTCGCCCGCTCCCCTGCCGTCCGCGTCGCGATTCATCCGTCCGACGCCGCCGAGCATGGCATCGCCGACGGCGAGGAGGTCGTCATCACCTCGCGCCGAGGCGAGATGAACGGCCAGGCGCTTCTCACCGACGCCGTCATGCCAGGCGAGATCTTCGTCCCCTTTGTGAAGCTCGCGGAATCCGCGGCCAACTTCCTTACCAACGCCGCCTACGACCCCAAGTCCAAGATTCCCGAGTACAAGGTCTGCGCCGTCCGCGTCGACAAGCCTGGCGCCGAGCGCCGTCCCCGCGGCGGCGGGCGAAAGCGCTTCTAGCCAGGTCTCCCGCTCCCACGCCTCCAATTCTGCGGGGCTGTTACGCTGAGGCATGGAATCACAACCCGTCGGCGCGATTATCGTCGCCGGCGGCCGCAGCACCCGCCTCGGCCGGGACAAGGCGTCCGAGCCCCTCCTCGGACGCCCGCTGCTGCAGCACGTCCTCGATCGCATAGCCGGCCTGGTCAGCGAGATCGTCATCGTGCGCGCGCCCGGCCAGGTCCTCCCGGCTCTGGAAACGGCTACCCCCATCACGGTCGCCGAGGACGACTATCCCGGAAAGGGACCGCTCGGCGGCATCTATACCGGCCTCGTGAGGTCGAGCGCTGAGCGAAGCCTGGTCGTTGCATGCGACATGCCTCTGCTGTCGCGACCACTGCTCCAGGAGCTTCTTCGCCGCGGCTCCGGCTGCGACGTCGTCATGCCCGTGCTCGAATATCCCGAGCCACTCCACGCCGTCTACGCCCGCGCCTGCATCGAGCCGATCCGCACACGCATCGAGGCTGATCAGCTCAAGATCACGAACTTCCTGGGCGCCGTCCGCGTGTGTTACATGCGCGAAGGCGAGTGCCGCGCGTTCGATCCTGACCTGCGCTCGTTCCTCAACACCAACACCGACGAGGATCTCGAGCGGGCTCGCACCCTCCTGCACGCCCCCTGACAATCAGGAGCCGCACCTACGGCCGCCTGCCGGGCGGGAACGGCGCGGCGGTGATGGCGGCGCGCGGCAGCCGCACCTCAATCGTCGATCCTTCAGCCGGGTTTGACCGGACACTGAACGTACCGCCCATCAGCCGTACACGCTCCGACATCCCCGCAAGTCCGAGCCGCCCGCTTCCGGTGAGTTCGCTTAGCGTCGGCGGCACTGAGAATCCTCTCCCGTCGTCCGTTACCCGCATCATCAGCCCGTCGCCATCCTCGCATAACGTGATCATCGCCTTCGCCGCGCCCGAGTGCCGGGCGACGTTGCGCGCCGCCTCCTGGGCGATCCGGAACAGAAGTAACTGTGTGTTTCGTCCGTACGTAGACAGTTGCGCGGAGACATCGACGCCGATCCGTACGCCGTGCTCCTCGAAGATCTGGTCCGCCAGCCAATCGAGCGCTGCTTCCAGCCCGTGATCGTCGAGGATGCGCGGACGGAGCCCCTGGCTGATCCGTCGCAGATCCGAGAGCGTCCGCAGCACGGCTCCCCGTACCTCCAGCAGCTCGTGCGCCAGGCGGATTGGTGGGCGTTCCACCGCATGACCGGATAGCGTGTCGAGACGCTGCGAAATCACTAGGAGCGCCTGGGCGGTGTCGTCGTGGAGCTCGAGAGCGATCCGGTTTCGTTCGTCCTCCTGTGCTGTCAGCGTCTGCCGCACGAATTCGCCGAGACCCTCGTGCATCCGTCTTTGCGTTTCGACGTCTTTCTGCTGTTGTACGATGACGAGCGTCGCGAGCGCGCCCACTGCCATCACCCCGGCCACTTCCGGCGTCGCGTGGTCCAGCGCACCGCCGATGAGCGCTCGCGGCGTCATGATCGCGCCCGCGAGAGAGAGCGTGACGAGGCCACCCCGCAACCCGAACACGTACGCCGCGTACATCACCGGGACCAGAAACAGGATGCGCTCGACGGATTGCCGATACGCCAGGCTCACCGGCGAGTCGGCCGCCGCGGCCGCGAGGACCGGCAGGGTATCGCCGTAGTGCAACGCTGTGCCGATGGCCATCGCGGCGGCGATCATGCTGACGTGCAGCCTTCCCCGCGCTGGAATCCAGCGTCCCGGGCGGCTAACGTACGAACCCGTATGGTCGCTGGGACTCCACGTCGCCCGGTCAGCGGTCGACGGCATCAGCGCGCCTGGGGCCGTGCCTCGCGCAATCGCCGGGGTCCCAGGCATCCTCATCCGGATTCGCTCCCCCATCCGACGTCATGCGCATTCATGGGTGGCATGCCCTCCCACGCAGAGACGCCATCTAGGCGTCAGGTCCTCGATCTGGAGCCAGCCATGCCTCAGGGCCTGTAGCACGGCTTCGGTGCGCGATCCGACAGTAAGCTTGTTGAAGACGTTGACAAGGTGGGCTTTGACAGTCGGGACGGTCAGCGCCAGTTCCGCCGCGATTTCCTTGTTCGCCTTGCCCTGACCGGCCAGTCGAAGCACGGTGATCTCGCGATCTGTTGGGCGTTCGGAGCCCGGATCCGCATGGCCCGGACGTCTCGACGCGCGGTTCAGGAGTTTTGCCGTCACCGCCCGGTCGAGCACCGCCTCTCCCGCGGCGATCGCTCTGATCGCCTGAATAAGCTCGCGCGCGCCCGCTCCTTTGAGCAGATAACCTGCCGCGCCCGCTTCGAGCAGTCCGAGGACATACCGGTCGTCGTCGTAAGCCGTGAGGATGAGCACCGCCGTGCCCGGGCGGGATCGCTTGATTTCACGCGTCGCCTCGATGCCGGTGAGTTCCGGCATCACAACGTCCATAACCACCAGGTCGGGCTTCAGCGCGCGAACCGCCTCAATTGCCTCGCGGCCGGTAGCGGCTTCCCCCACGACCACCAGGTCCGGTTGCTCATCCAACAGGCGGCGCGTGCCTTCACGAAGCACCGCATGATCGTCCGCGAGCAAGATGGTCGTCGTGTCCATGGCCGCCCAGTCCGCTACATGGTGAACGCTTTCACAAAGTCCGTCTAGAACCGTTTGGACTAGGCCTTTTGGATCCCCCGGTCCCTTGATGCCGCAGAGACATCCCGATGGTGGACGTCAGGGCCGCCGCCGTCGTGCGACGCTGAGTGCGAGGTCTGGATGGATGCCTATGGATACAGCCAGGGCACGGTGGTGCCGGAGTGCGAGGACTTCGGTCGAATGTGAAAGGCACGCAGGTGTCATTGGGAATGCAACCGCCGGTACCTACGCTTCTTATGAATGGGAAAGTTCCGACGGGTGTTCGCATCCCGAAGGAGAACCGAGGTGACCCATGGATATGTGGAATGGAATCTTCCTGCTCCAGCTGCCGGCGGTCGTAGCCCTCGTAGGTAGCATCGCCCTTTGTTACCACGAAGGTGCGCTTTGTCGCCTCATGGGCGGACACCTATCGCAGTGGACCAGAGGGTTGTGCGTCTTGCTCGCGGCCGGCGCCTGGGTTGCCCTCACGCTCGCTTCATGGTGGTGCCTGGTTGACTGGACCATCATCTCCATCGTGATTTCCTACGCGCTCTTCGGCATGGTCGGCGGCTGGATCGCCCTCGTCGCGAACGGCGTGATCGCCGGCATCATCCCGATGGCCTGGGGCATCCTGCTTACCCGCTTGCTTCGCCGAGAGTTCCGCTACACCTCGCTGCCGGATGAGCTGCTGGCGTTGGGAGTCGCGAAACCGCCTCTGCGAGGCATGCCGAGTTGAATGAGGTCGCAGCCATGATCCAGAGTCCAAACTCCACTTGCCGCGATGCGAAAGTGCGCGTGATGCTGTGTCACAAGTTCGCCGTCGCACGAACGGGCCTTCGCGCCATCATCGATGCGGAGCGTGACATGTTCGTGGTTGGCGAGACCGATGACCTCGAGTCCGGCCTCCCGGCTCTCAATGAACTCAAGCCGGACGTCATCATCACCGACCTGTGCAGCGGGCGCCTCGCCGCGCTCGATGCCATCCGTGCCGTGAAGAACGCGGTTCCAATGGTGAGGGTTCTCGTCCGCGCCTACCAGCCGAATGGCGAATACTTCCCGCTGGTGATGCGTGCTGGCGCCGATGGCTACCTCACGCGTGACGCGCGGGGCAGTGAGATCACCAACGCGATCCGCACGGTGCACGGTGGCCAGAACTACCTCGATTTCTCGACTGTCACACGGTTTGTCGCGACCTTTGTCGCGGGAAGCGGGAAACGGGGTTTCGACGAACAGTACGACGGCCTGAGTGAACGCGAACGGGAGATCCTCAGCCTGGTGGCCACGGACCACACCAACAGTGAGATCGCCGATGTCCTGCACCTGAGCAAACAGACGGTGCACAACATCCGCGCCCGTCTCATGGAGAAGCTCGGATTCCACGATCGCCTGCAATTGGTGAAATACGCCATTCGACGTCAGATCGTCGGGTTGGAGGAAGTCTGAACCGCAGGTCGGTAGGAGGAAGCGATGGGCATCCTGATCATCATGATTCAGTTCACGGCGAGCTGCCTCGCGCTGGGCATGGGACTGTTCCTGGGCGGCGAAGCAGCAGGCGCTGGGTCCACGGTACGACGGTCGTGGGCGGTCGCCGTGCGTGCCCTCAAGGTACTGGGCGCCGCCGCGCTCGCAACCGCCGGTGTCTTCGGGGCACTTTCGAGCGTGCCGCTCTGATGGAGCTAGTCGGGCGGGGGAACCATGGAACCGCGAAACCGGGCCTCGATGTGGATGGTGGCGGCGGCAGTCGCTGCGGCGATGATGCTCATCGGCGCAACGCGAGCCGCAGCCGTGCCTCCGCCGCCCGACCCCGATCCCCCTGCCGCGATCGCACTGTGCCTGTCGTGCCACGGCCGGCCAGGGTTGACCGCCGAGCGCGATGGGCAGCAGCGCGTCATGACTGCCGTCGAGTGGCCCGCATTCGCTCGATCAGCCCACCGCAGCGAGACGTGCACCGAATGTCACCCGGCACAGTCTGCCCTGCCGCACGCGCCGCTCGCCATGCAGTTCCGTGTCGAAGGAATCGATGCATGTGAAGGTTGCCACCAGGAGGCGGTCGCCGGGTATCTCGAAGGACCGCACGGCACGATGGCCGAGTTGCGGGACGCGACCGGCCCCACATGCTCCGAATGCCACGGAGACGTGCACGCGCTGCAGCCTGTCAGCGGCTGGACCGACGAGGATAGAACGGAGGTCTGCGCCGGCTGCCATCGTGGCGCTGGCAATAGCCTGCTCAACGCCATCAGCCACGAGCCGCCATCACCCAGGTCCTTCCCCTTCGCGTTCTTCGCGGGAAGATTCCTGGTCCTTCTGGCATCTGCGTCTCTAGCCTTCGGGATCATTCACGTCGAGCTTGACCTGCTGCGATGGCTTGCGCGCCGTCTTCAGGAGATGCGCGCGGGGAGGGAGCAATGGGCAGCGAAGTGAAGGCCTACGGATCGAAGGCGGCCCTCGCGACTGTCGCACGGACGCAACCCACCTGGAAGGGGCCTGCTCGCGACCTTCAGGCGATGGCTGCGGTCGTCCGGTTCGACGAGCACCAGCGTCTTCAGCACGTCCTCATGATGAGCAGCTTCATCATTCTTGCCCTCACTGGCCTGCCGCAGAAGTTCAGCGGCCTCGCCCTCAGCCAGTGGTGGGTGGATACGCTCGGCGGCCTCCAGACAGTCCGGGCCATCCACAGGTCGGCGGGCCTGATCATGTTGGCCGACTGCATGTACCACCTGGCGTACCTGGGATTCCGCATCGGAGTACAAAGGCGCACCGGCCCACTGCGCATGCTGCCCGCACCCAGGGATCTGCGCGATCTCGTCCAGATGGTTTTGTATTTCGTCGGTATTGCACGCGAGAAGCCGAAGTTTGATCGCTTCAGCTACCTCGAGAAGTTCGACTACTGGGCGGTCTTCTGGGGTATTTGCATGATCGGCGGTTCGGGGCTCATTCTGATCTTCCCCGTCGTGGCGACGCGCCTGCTCCCGGGCCAGGTCATTCCCGTTGCCATGGTGATCCACAGCGACGAGGCGATCCTCGCCGTAGGCTGGATACTCATCGTGCACATGTTCAACGTGCACCTGGCACCCTGGGTGTTCCCCTTCAACCCGGCGATCTTTACCGGCCGCATGGCAGCGCACCGCTGCGCCGAGGAACACCCTCTGGAGTGGGAGCGCATCGTCTCCACTGGGCGCATACCACATCCCGCGGCTGTCACTCACGGTTCCGCGGTCAAGCGCACGTTCGTGTTCGACCGAAGGCGGGCCGTCGGGACCTTCGCCATGGCCGGTTCCGCCGCGCGGAGCTGCGCGAAAGGACTGTCAACCCGCGCGGCCCATTGGTGGGCGCGACTGGTGAGCAGGAGCGAAGTGTCGTGAGACTATGGGCGTGCGCGGTGGTACTGGCTGCAGCGTCGTTTCTTGTGGCGGCGCCTCGGATGTGGTCGCGCAGCAATGATCCTTCGCCGGCATCTGCGCCTGGGAGCGCCGCGCCGTTGCAGGACGCCACACCGGGGTCGCTCTTCGGTCCACCGGAGCCGCTCGTGCTTGCACACCGCCCGGACGTCCTCGAGCGGTTCGCCTGCGCCGACTGCCACGGCCTCGCCCGCGGATGGCTTATGCCGGCGGATCCGGACCACGCCCCGCAGCCGGAGTCGGCATGCGTGGGCTGCCACCGACCCGTTCCACAACCCTCTCCGGTCGCTATTCACAGCAAGCTCGGCGACCAGGATTCGTGGGAGGACTGCGGTTTGTGCCACACCGCCTTTGCACCGATCAGTGGGCCCGCGCCGACGTCACCAGGCCTGTGCGTCCGCTGTCACGGTACGCAGGTTGAGGAGGTTCTTCCCGCGAGCCATGCTCAGCGATCGGACCTCACCTCAACCTGCGCCGTTTGTCACGAGCAGAGAACAATCGACGTGCCGCCGGTGCCCCACAGGATCGAGGATTGGAACGAATGCAGCTTTTGCCACGGACCGCAGCGCCTGACGCCGTTGAGCGGAGCACATGTGGAGATGTCCGGCGAGCGCTGCCTAGATTGCCACGACCTTGTCGACGTTCCAGCGATGAACGACACCTGGCACGCGCTCGCCAGTCGAAACGCTGGGTGTGGCTCGTGTCACGGTGCCGACCGCCTCGCCCCGCTTGGCGCAAGCCACAGCGAGTACAGCGATGCGCTCTGCGTCCTTTGTCACCGCCCGGCCGCCGGAACTCCCGTGCGCTGATCCCAGGAACCTGGCCCCCCGGCTCTGATCTCAAGTTCGCACGGGTACGCGGGATGTAGTCCCGCTGGCCGATGGCTACCGCAAAGATGCTAAGATCGGCGTAGCGAGCGGGAGTAGCTCAGTGGTAGAGCATCTGCTTCCCAAGCAGAGGGTCGTGGGTTCGAGTCCCATCTCCCGCTCCATTCTCCCCCACTTCTGACCTGAAAACCCGAGACAGCCCGGAACATCCGCACCGGTCGCAGATCGATCCATGTCGGGTCAAGCTCATTCCGTCGACGCGGTGCCCCACGAAGTGACGCAGCCGTGGCCGCGGAGCACGATTATCGTGTCCGATTTGTGCGGTCGTCCGCCGTCTTTGTGACGAAATTGGGAAGTCCCCGCGACAACCGTGCACCGCGCGCCACATGGCATGTATCCCCCGATACATCTTCGCGCGGCGCTCTGTGGACAGCCTGTGGAACTGCCGAACCATCAGCAGGTCGACGTTTCGTCGAGACGCATGTTGGAGGTTGTCCCCATGACGCAATATCCGCAACTAACGCGACGAAGGCGCGCGCTCAGTGCGACACTGGTGGCCGCCGTTACGGCTGTTACCGCGCTGGTGCTCGTCACCTCGTCGCGCGATGCGAGCGCAGCGGCGAACCTCGTCACAAACGGTGACTTCACGAGCTCCACCACCGGCTGGATGGCGTTTCTCGATGCATCGCTCACATGGGAATCGGGACCAACGAACGACGCGGACGCCAGCGCGGCGTCTGGCTCGGTACAAGTGGACTGGACGAACGCGGACGGCTACACGCAGGCGATAGCGGAGCAAGCGTGCGTCTCCTTGCCGGGCGTAGCCGGGACGTATGAACTCCTGGCCGCCAGCAAGCTCACAGCGGCAGACGACATCAGCACGACCGCCCGTGCCAGCGTGGAACTGTTCACGAACGGCACCTGCTCCACGCTGGACACGACCGTCTACACGACCACAAACTCGGCAAGGGACGATGCCTGGCATGCCGTGACCAACACGGGAGTGCCGGTGCTGGGCACGCATCTCTCAGCACGTGTTCAACTTCTCCTCGAAGTGGACCCGCTGGCACCGGCGCCCCAGCGCGGGTACTTCGACAACGTCAGCTTCTCGAACGGCCCCGTTGACACGCCGACGCCAACACCGACGCACACGCCCACGCTAACGCCCACGCCGACGAACACGCCCACACCAACCGACACACCTACGGCGACGCACACGCCGACACCAACGGACACGCCGCTCCCAACGGATACGCCCACAAGCACGTCGACCCCGACCAACACCCCCGCGCCGACGGATACGCCAACACCTGCGCCAACGAATACAGCGGAGCCGGCGACCGCGACGAACACAGCCGTGGCCACTGCCACGGCAGTCGACACGGTGGTGCCGACGGCGACGAACACCGCGGTTCCGACGGCGACGAATACCCCCGCCGCGACGAATACGCCTGCCGCGACGGACACGCCTGCCGCGACAAACACGCCCGGTGCGACCAACACGCCCGGCGCGACCAATACGCCCGCCGCGACGGACACGCCCGGTGCGACCGATACGCCCGGTGCGACCAACACGCCTGATGCCACATCGACGGCGGCCGTGATCGAGGCGGGAGCCTCGGAGCCGCCCGTGGTCGGTCCGCCGCCCGCGAGCAGCATCGACCCATCGAGTGGAGACGGCGTTTCGGCCGGGGGCGCCGTGGTTGTAGCGAAGGAGTTGCCCGAGACAGGTAACGGCGGCCCGACCCCCAATTCGAGCAGGACGACCGCGCTATTGATTCCGATCGCCGCTGGAGCTGCCGCCTTCCTGCGGTTCGCGGCCGCGCGACGGAGATGGAAGCGAAGATAGCGGGCGGGCCATGCCCCGTGGCCGGATCTGCGATACGCCCTTGAGCGCGCGCTGAACGGAATCCGACCACCATAACCGGCTCCGCCCGCGTGCCGTCCCATGTTCGACAAGTGCCTGCCGCTATCGGCAGCCGGTCGCGCGCCGTATCCTCACAGGCATGGCGACGACGCCGCTCAAGCACAATGAACCCGAGATCGTCACCGGCGTGCCGCTCTGCGGGCCGAACGGCTCCCTCAACCGCGACAACGTCGGCTGGTCGCGCCACCCGCTGCACACCTGCAATCTGCCCGCCTCGCTGCCGCGGAAGAAAAAGTGGAACTACTGGGCCGTTACCAGCAGCGAACTGCTCTTCTCCGCGACCATCGCCGATGTCGACCGCCTCCAACTGGGAGGTGCCTACATCTTCGACCGGCGCACGCAGCGGCACATCGACAAGGCCGTCGTTCGATCCCCTAACACCATCGCCATGCCAGAAACGGTCGCGGGCGACATGGTCATCGAGCATCCCGGCATGTGCGTTGCGCTTACCGACGAGGGCCTTGGAACACGCATCCGAGTGGAGGCCGCCGACTTCGGCGGGATGCGGCTCGAGGCCGATATCAGCATCGAACGGCCGCCCGGACACGAGACCTTGAACGTCGTCATCCCCTGGAGTGACACGCAGTTCCAGTTCACATCGAAGCAGAACACCCTCCCCGCATCTGGCTACGTGAAGCTTGGTGATGAACGGCTCGTGTTTGGGCCACGATCGTTCGGGTGCCTCGACTACGGCCGGGGCGTCTGGCCGGAATACACGGTCTGGAATTGGGGATCGGCGTCGGGAGTGCAGGGCCGGCATACGGTCGGGCTGAACCTCGGAGGACAGTGGACGGACGGCACCGGCATGACGGAGAACGGCATCTGCGTCGACGGCCGCCTCACGAAGATCAGCGAGGACCTTGCGTTCGAGTACGACCGCGCCGCCATGATGAAGCCGTGGCGCGTCCGCAGCCTTGCGACGGACCGCATCGACCTGCGTTTCAAGCCGGAGTTCGAGCGGGCGTCCGAGAGCGGCAGGCGGGACGGCTACTTCACGAACGCGCACCAGATGTTCGGCTGCTACGCAGGTCGCATCATCCCGGACGGCGGCGATCCGATCGAGCTGCACGATCTGTTCGGCTGGATCGAGGAGCACGAAGCCCGCTGGTGAGATGCCGCCGCCGCGCTACCGCAGGTGGCGCTGTATCGGCAGTTCCCGCTGCCGCTCCCCCGTGCGATCGAACACCGCATTCGAGATCGCGGCGGCGATCGGCACGATGCCAGGCTCGCCGGCACCGGTCGACGGCGTGTCGTCGTCCCCGACCAGCAGCGTCTCGATCGCCGGAGCGTCACTGCTGCGGGGAACGCGGTACCGCGTGAACCCCGCATTCAGCACGCGGCCGTCCTGGAAGTCGATCGCCTCGTACAGCGCAGTCCCCATCCCCATCACGATCGAACCCTCGACCTGGTTCCGCGCCCCTTCCGGGTTCACGACCAACCCGCAGTCGAGCGCTGCCGTCACGCGGTCCAACCGCACCTCCCGGCCGCCAACGTCGAGCTGGACGGCAGTGGCGATGTAGCTTCCCACGTCGACGCCGATCGCGATGCCTTGGCCCCGCCGCGATGCGCCGGCCGCAGGCTGCCAGCCGTGCGCGTCCGCGGCGTGCTCCAGCACGCGCCGGAACCTGGGGTGCGACAGGTTTCTCAGGCGGAACTCGACCGGATCCAACCCGACGGCAGCGGCCACCTCGTCGATGTGCACCTCACGCGCGAAGTGGTTCGCGGCTGCTCCCAGGGACCGATACGAGCCCGTCGAAAGCGGGCTGTCTGAGGTGTAGGTCGTCACTCGGACATGCGCCGCGTCATACGGGCTGTCGGAGCCTCGGCGTCCCAAGAACGGCCGGTCGCCCGCGTGGTATGCGTGACACTCCCACGCGACGAGCCGCCCGTCGGCTGTGAAGCCGCTCTTGATGCGGAACAGGGCAGCGGGCCGCATCGTTGCGTAGATCATGTCCTCCGCGCGCGTGTACGCCACGCGCACCGGCCGCCCGGCGATGCGGGCCAGCCGCGATGCCTCGTGCGCCACCGGGTACGGACTCTTGCTGCCGAACCCGCCCCCGATCTCCGGCGCGATCACCCGCACCTGGGACTCTTCGAGGCCGAACCGCTGCGCCAGCTCCGTGTTTATCCCGAACGGCCGCTGCGTTCCCGCCCATACTGTCAGGCGGTCTCCGTCCCACGACGCCACGGCCGCCCGCGGTTCCATCGGCGCGTTCGACACGTACGGCACGAAGTACGTCGCCTCCAGCACTCCGCTCGCCGCCGTGAAACCCTCCTCAAGCGAGCCCGCTTCCTGCGTGACAAAGGGATCGTGAGCGCTGCTCAGGAGGATCTCCGGCAGGTCGATCGTTGAGGCCGTCGGCGCAGGCTCGCCCCACTGCGTCTGCAGCAGGTTCATCGCCGCTGCCGCATGCTCGTCCGTGTCGGCCAGCACGGCCACCAGGTCGTCCTCGCGCACGACCTGCACGACGCCCGGCATCCGTTCCGCAATGCTCGTGTCCACGGACTGAAGGGCGGCGCCCCGCCACGGCCGCCGCAGCACGGACCCGAACAACATGCCGTCGACCACGATGTCCTGCGAGTAGAGTGCACGCCCCGTCACCCGCGCCTCGGCGTCGATGCGCGTGTGCGTCTTGCCCATCACGCTGAACTCCGCCCGCGGCGTGAGCGCGATGTCGCTGTCGATGTCGTGCACGATGCTCGCGCCCCCGATCAGGTCGGCGTACGTGATGGCGCGGTTGCCGTCGCTCGAGGACGAGATCCGTCCGGCCTCCGCTCGCAGGTCGCCCGCCGGAAGGTCCAGTCGGTCAGCCGCCATCTCCAGCAGCGCCTGCCGTGCCGTCGCAGCGGCTTTGCGCAGCTGCAGGCCGACGCGCGCTGTCGATTGGCTGCCGAACGTGCCCATGTCCCACGGCACCCGCGCCGTATCCCCCAGCACGACCTCGACGTTCGCGAGCGGCACGCGCAGCTCGTCGGCCACCTCGATCGCCAGGCCGGTGCGAATGCCCTGCCCGTACTCGACCTTTCCCGCGTATGCCACCACCGAGCCGTCGGGCCGGACCGTCAACCAGCGCGCCTTCTCGGCATCCGGCTGCGTATTTCCATACGCCACACGAGCATAGGTGCGCTGAGGGGCCGGGAAACCGAGTCCACCTTCGCCCAGGATGTGCAGTCCCGCTTCCGGCGTGCCGTCTTCAGGCATGCGTCACGTCTCCCGGCGATGCCGCCCGCTCGAACGCCCGCAGGATTCGCTGGTACGTGCCGCAGCGGCACATATTTTGCGAGAGCGCCTCTCTGATCTGCGCTCGATCCGGTGACTGCTCGCGGTTGAGCAGCGCCACCGACGTCATGATGAATCCGGGGATGCAGTAACCGCACTGCATCGCCTGTTCGTCGATGAACGCCTGCTGGACCGGGTGCAAAGCACCCTCCGGGGCGAGCCCTTCGATTGTCGTGAGCGAACCCCCGGCCACGGCCCCGACCGTGCTCAGGCACGATCGCAGAGGCTGGCCATCGACCAGCACCGTGCAGGCGCCGCACACGCCCTCGCCGCAGCCGTACTTCGTTCCTGTGAGCCCCGCGTCGAAGCGGATGAAGCTCAACAGGTTGCGCGACGGGTCCGCCGCGTCGTGCGGCTCCCCGTTAATGAAGATCGTTACCATGTTGACTCCGTGTCGGCTGGCGTCTGGATTGGCGCGCGGCCGAAGGCGAATTGTAACGATAGTCCGCTGTGCGATCGAGCGGTCAGGCAGGTTAGCGATGGTGCCGCCGCCCGGGCTGATTCCTGATGGCATCGCTTCGCGTCGCGGTGCCTTCCGCGTCATACTGGAGCGCGGATCGCTTGTCTCACTCCTCGACAACCGTGCCCCGGCGGGCTACAATAGTTGCAAGAGCAATTAGTTCTGGAGCGCACCCGATGCCAGCCGTCACCGCCGATACCCTCAGTCTGCCCCGCATCACCACCCTTCCCTGGAAAGAGACGGACTGGCGCCCCGTGGCCTCCGTCGTCACCGCGCACTCCCAGCTCGAGGGCGAGGGCTTCGTCGTCCGGCGCCCCTTCCCCTCCCAGGACCTCTCGCTCGCTGATCCATTCCTCCTCCTAGACCATCTGGGCGCCGTCGAGTACGCCCCCGGCGAAGCGAAGGGCACGCCCTGGCACCCCCATCGCGGCTTCGAGACTGTTACGTACATCATGGACGGCGCATTCGAGCACCAGGACACCACCGGCGGAGGCGGCCTCATCGCCGATGGCGCGACACAGTGGATGACGGCCGGCGCCGGCATCCAGCACATCGAGCGCCCGCCCGACACGCTCGTCACGAACGGCGGGCTGTTCCACGGCGTCCAGCTCTGGGTGA
>JACRBR010000352.1 GCA_016213125.1 Chloroflexota bacterium
CCGCGCTGCAGGATGCGGTCCCACGTCGTCGTGACGTGCATCCGCTGACGCACCGCCGTGGCCGCATCCACGACCGGCTGGGGGAGGTGCGGCAGGTCCAGCAGGGGAAGAGCGCGCGGTGGATCCAGAACTGCGACGCGCGCGGCCACCGGAGAGGCATCGGCGCGGCGTAACATCGCCGGCACGCCGCCGCCGGGGTGGTGCGCCTCCGGCACCTCGCCAAAATCCGGGGTCTGTACGGGCGTCCACGCAGCGCGGAAGCTGCTGGCGGCCGCGCGAGCGCGCGCCTTCGGGGATCGCGTCACGGGGATGGCGCCTCCCTGCATGTCCTTCGGTAAAGAAAAAAGGTCGTCCATCTTTGTGGTGTCCGACCTTCAAAGCCTGCGAGGTTAGCTGGCGGCTTAGGGGAGAAGGTTCCCCTCTCGCACCACGGCGAGTTCAGCCCGGGATCCTTGGTGGGTCCCCCGCTCCCCGCTTTCGCGGGGACTCGGCTATATCGTATTCGATTGTATCAAGAGCGATCTTAGGGCCGTCTCGCTCGGCCTGTCAAGCGCAAACGGCCCGATCTGGCCCCCTCGCGCGGCCCGGGCCGAATCTGGAATGTACCTGTCAGGTGAGACGCCGAAGCTAACGCGAAAGTTCCACCAGAGCCGCCTCGCCGTCGCCGCTATACTCAAGCACCATGGTGACCCAGAAGCCCCGCCCGATCCGGCGCACCAAGCGCCTCAAGTTGCCAAAGCCCCGGCTCGACGCGTCTGACCCTACTTTGCTCGAAGACCTGCTGGCTATCGGGAGAGCGATTCCACGCGAGGAACTGGACCGGCTTCCTTCGGATGGTGCGCGCAACTTTGACCACTACCTTGACGGGGCTCCTCGACAGAACTGATGGAGCCTCGGTTCGGAGATTCCGCCTACTACGTGGCCATCATCGATCACCGCGACGATCTGCACGCGCGAGCGATCGAACTCACGGAACAGCTTCAAGCAGGCAATGACCTTCACGTCGTGACGAGTGACGCCATATTCATCGAGGTACTTGCGTACTTCTCGAACGCAGGGCCGCATGTGCGAGCCCAGGCGGTGGAGTTTGCGCAGGACACGATCAAGCGGTGTCCACACGATTGTCCCGCTGACGGACGCGCTCCTGGAGCAGGGTCTCGAATTGTACGAGCGGCGGCCGGACAAGTCCTATAGTCTCACTGACTGCATCTCAATGGTTATCTGCCGGGAACTCGGCATAAGAGAGGTTCTTTCGGCAGATCATGATTTCGAGCAGGAAGGGTTCGCGATTCTCCTCTGGCTTGAAGGCCACACAACTCACGTAGACTTCTCCCATGTCCCGCCTCTACCTCGGCCTCGTCCTCCACAACCACCAGCCCGTCGGCAACTACGGCTTCGTCATCGAGGACGTCTACGAGAAGGCCTACCAGCCCATGCTCGAGGCGCTCGAGCGCCATCCCGGAGTCCGTGTCGCACTCCACACCTCCGGCTGCCTCTTCGACTGGATCGACCGCCATCGCCCCGAGTACATCGAACGCCTGCGCTTGCTCTGCGACCGCGGCCAGGTCGAGCTGCTCACGGGCGGATACTACGAGCCCGTCCTGCCGATGATCTCCGACGCGGATAAGCTCGGGCAGATCCGCAAGCTTTCCGAGTACATCGAGGAACGATTCGCGCAGCACCCGACCGGCCTCTGGCTCACCGAGCGCGTGTGGGAGCCCGGCCTCCCGTCGCCGTTGGCGGACGCGGGCGTCCAGTGGACGCTTGTCGACGACGAGCACTTCCGCCTTGCCGGCATGCGCGACGAACAGCTCGATGGCTACTTCATCACGGAGGACCAGGGCAAGCGCGTCGCCCTCTTTCCGGGCAGCCAGCGTCTCCGGTACACCATCCCGTGGCTGAACGTCGATGACCTCATGGCGGAGCTGCGGCGTTACGGCGAATCAGCTACCGCCGAGGCCCCGTACCTCGTCCTCGGCGACGATGGCGAGAAGTTCGGCGCGTGGCCGACCACCTACGCGCATGTGTGGGAACAGGGCTGGATCGAGCGATTCTTCACCGCCATCGAGTCCGCCGCTGACTGGCTGGAGATGATCACACCCGGCGAGTACATGCGGCGGTTTGACGCGTGCGGCCTCACCTACCTGCCGGCGGCGTCGTATGCCGAGATGATGGAATGGGCGATGCCCGCGGCCTCTTCGGCTGCGTATCGAAACGTGATGCATCAGCTCCAGCAGGATTCCCGGTCCGACGTGCTGGCGTTTGTGCGGGGCGGCTTCTGGCGCTACTTCCTCGCGAAGTACCCCGAAGTCAACACCATGCACAAGCGCGGTCTGCGCGTCGGCGAGAAGCTCGGCGACGCCGGCAATAGGGACGCGCGAGAGGCGTTGTGGGCTGCCCAGTGCAACTGCCCATACTGGCATGGCGTCTTCGGCGGCCTGTACCTCCGCCACATCCGCCGTGCGACCAACACGAATCTCGTCCGCGCCGAACGACTCGCCGATGAAGCATCGGGGGGCTCGACCGGCGTGCGTGTCAGCCGCGGCGACATCGACTTCGACGGGCATGAGGAGATCCTGGTGCAGACACCGGCGACCTCCCTGCTCGTCCACCCGAAGCTGGGCGGCATGATCAGCGAGTGGGACCTCCGTCGTCGCGACCTCGCCCTCCTCGACGTGCTCGCCCGCCGGCGCGAGGCGTACCACGACGCGCAGGACGCCGCCGGCCGCAGCGACGCCTCCGGCGACGCGACTAACATCCACGGCGATGTTCGCGTGAAGGAGGAGGGCCTCGCCCGAGCGCTTGTCTTCGACCGCTACCGCCGCGGTGGACTCCAGGAGTGGATCCTCGCGCCCGAAGCCACGGTCGAGCAGTTCTCGCGAGGTGAAGCCCCTGCACTCATGGAGCCCCACGGCGCATGGACGGCGGTCATCCACGAAGCAGCGACATCGACAAGCATCAAACTGTCGCGCGAATCCGGCGATTGGCGCCTAACGAAAGAGATCACCCTACCCAGTGCGGGAGAACGCCTCGGCATTCGGTACGCGTGCACGAACGTCGCGACGGAACAGCGGTCGGCGATCTTCGTCAGCGAGTGGAATCTCTCGCCCCCTCAGTCGCCGGACGGGGACGATCGGACCGCTCTGATCGAAGCGGACGCTGGCTCCGTGGACGCTGCCGGACCGGCGGGCGGCATCTCGTCCGTACGCGCGTTCGCCATCCGCGGCAGCGCCGCCTACGCCTTGGGATGCGATGCGGACGCCGCGATCGATGTATGGCACTTCCCGGTCGAGAGCATCTCGTCTTCGGAGGGCGGTGTGGAGCGCGTCTTTCAGGGCATCTCCGTCTCGGTCGTCCGCCGTCTGGATCTGGCGCCTGGCGAGACCGCGGAGTTCAGCTTGGCATGGTCGGTCGAAGAATGACTACGGCGGCCCGCAGGTCCGTACCTCAAACGGTTCGATCCCAGGCACACCCTTGCTCCGCGTGCAGCTCCGCGTGCTGAGATCGATCACCACGTCGCCGGCGTCGTCGACCGACACGTTGAAGCGGTCGAGGTCGCCGTACCCGTTGCCGAACGAGTACTTCCCGTCGACGCGCCACACCGCGCGCGATCCTTCGCATTCCTCGACGAACGCCCCGCCCAGGCCCGCGATTGGCTCCAGCGTCCCCACTCCGGCGGTCTCGTCGTACCTGAGGCGGCAGGACCCCCCGAGCTCCTGTTGGCGCGAGGACTTGTCGTAGAACGCCAGGAACTCTCCGTCAGGAAGACGCACGAGAAAGAGGTGCTGCGGTTCGAACTGGTTGACATCGCCGAGCTTGTACTCGGCGGCCGGTCCGGCCACGTACTGTCGCGCGGGTTGCGTCGCCTTCCCCCCCTGGTCGAAGATCAGGCCGATAGCCACGCCGATGGCCACCAGCACCGCGATCGCGGCCAGGCCCCGCAGCAGGCATCCGCCACCGCATCCAGGCCGCCTGACGGGCGGCGCAGCATCCGCAGTATCCTGCGTCACCGGCGTCTCGCTGTGGAAACGACGGCCGCAATCGCCTGCTCGATGGCCAGTCCGCGTTCCAGCGGGAGCCCCTCCCCCCGCGTCATTGCTTCCTTCGCGCCCTGGAGCGCATCCGCCGGCATCGCCGCAAGCGCCCGTGCAGCGGCCTCCGCCTCCTCGTGCAGCCGCGCGCGAGGTACGACGCGATGCACGAGGCCCGCCGCCAGCGCGCGCTCCGCACGAATCGGCTGTCCGCTGTAGATCATCTCGCGCGCGAGGCCGGGCGGGATTGTGCGGGGCAAAGTTTGCGTGCCGCCCGCCGACGGGATGTACCCCAGCGTCACCTCCGGCAGCGCGAAGGCCGCATCCTCAGCGGCGATCCTGATGTCGCTGAGCAGGCTCAGCTCACACCCCGCCCCGTACGCGAAGCCGTGGATCGCCGCGACGAGCGGTTTGCTGATGCTCAGCATCGCGCCCCACAGGTCCCGTTCGCGCCGCCCCCGCCGCGCGTCCACGACCGACGGCGCCGTACCGAATTCGCTGATATCCGCGCCCGCGGAGAACGCCCGATCGCCGGCGCCCTGGAACACCGCCACCCGCACGTCCGGATCGTCGCGCAGGGCCTGAACGAACGACCACAGCAGGTCTCGAGCCTCCATGTTAATGGCGTTCAGTACGCCCGGCCGGTTCAGCGTGATCCACGCGACGCCATCCCCGGACTTCTCGTACAAGACGGATGATTCAGTCATCAGGACCAGCCTAGCAGGGCGACCTCGCTACAGGGGCGGCGGCGCTACAGGACGACGAGGTTGTTGCGGTGCACCACCTCGGCGCCGTACTGGTACCCCAGCGTCTCGGCGATGCGGTCGGACCGCAGGCCCCGGATCGCCGCCACCTCCTCGTCGCCGTAATTCGTGATGCCACAGGCGATCGCATGCCCGTCGGGAAGCACGATGTTCACGCTGTCGCCTCGCTTGAACGCCCCCTGCACCGACTGCACGCCCGCCGGGAGCAGGCTCTTCTTTCGTTCGATCAGCGCCGACCCGGCGCCCGCGTCGACGACGATCGCGCCGCGCGTGCCAAGCCCCGAGAGCATCCATCGTTTGCGGCTCTCGATTCGGCTGCGGTGGGCCGGAAACAGCGTGCCCACATGCTCGCCGCTCGCGATTCGCACCAGCACGTCGGGATCGTGGCCGTTGGCGACGTAGACGTCCGAGCCGCCGCTCGTCGCCAGCTTCGCCGCCTGCAGCTTCGTGATCATGCCGCCCGTGCCCCGGCCGCTCTCGCTGCCGCCCGCGATCTCCTCGATCTCCTTCGTGATGCGGTCGACGCGCTCGATGAGCGTCGCCCCCTTGCTCTTACCGGGGTCGGCCGTGTGCAGGCCGCCGGTATCGGTCAGCAGCACCAGCAGGTCCGCGTCGACGAGATTGGCGACGAGCGCCGAAAGCGTGTCGTTGTCCCCGATCTTCGCCCCCGCAATCTCGTCGATCGCCACGGCGTCGTTCTCGTTCACGATGGGCACAACGCCAAGCTCCAGCAGCCCCAGCAGCGTGTTCCGCGCGTTCAGGTAGCCGATGCGGTCGTGCAGGTCCCGCTTCGAAAGGAGGGTCTGGGCCACCACGTGACCGCGTGAAGCGAACAGCTCGTCGTACGTCTTCATGAGTTGGCCCTGGCCCACCGCCGCCAGCGCCTGCCGGAACGGAACGTCGCGCCGGTTCTGCGCCCGGTCCAGCCGCTCCCGTCCGGCGGCGATGGCGCCCGACGTGACGATCACCACCTCGCGTCCCTGCTCCATCAGGCCCGCGACCTGTGTGACAAGCGCCGCCATCGTCTTGGCGTGAAGGCGGTCGGTCCCCGCCGTCAGCAGGTTCGTGCCGAACTTTGCGACAACCCGCCGATAACCTCTTGAACTCTGCTTCTTTGCCATGCCGTTGTTGCACCACCTCGATGTCGCACGATTATACCCGCGCGCTCGCCGCGCGTTCTTCCTCAGGCAGCCGCGGCATTCCCATACAATAGGACGAGATGTTCATACGGCTCTGGGTCATCACCAAGCGCACCTTCCTGGGCTTCACGAGCGATAACTGCACGCAGCAGGCCGCTGCGATTACGTACTACACCCTCTTCTCCATCGCGCCGTTGGCGATCTTCACCATCGCCATGCTGGGCCTGTTCTTCAATGGGCAGGAGGTCCGCGACAAGGTCGTTGACTGGGTGCTGGAAATCATCCCCCTCAGCGCAACCGAGGGCCGGCAGTCCGTCAGCGACATCGTCGAGCAGGTCCAGAACGTCAGCGCCACCGTCGCCGTGATCGGCCTGTTCGTGACGCTATGGGCCTCGCTCGCCGTATTCGCTTCGATACGGCGAGCCCTGAACACGGTCTGGGGCATCACCGAGCACCGCCCGTGGGCCCAGGGCAAGCTCATCGACCTGCTGCAGGTCGGCGTCGTTTCCGCCGTGCTCCTCAGCTCAATCGTCCTTACGGGCTTCGTGCGCACCGTGCGCGAGGTCAGTTCCCGACACGTGGGCCCTCTGGCCAGCGATAACAACCTCTGGGAACTGCCCGGCATCATCACGCCCGCGCTGCTGACCTTCGCCGCGTTCGGCGTCCTCTACAAGACGGTGCCCGCGGCGCATCCGCGTTGGCGCGACGTGCTGCCGGGCGCCGTGCTGGCCACCGTGCTCTTCGAAGTCCTGAAGAACTCCTTCGCCTTCTACCTGGCGAACTTCAACAACTTCGACCTCGTGTACGGATCCCTGGCCGGTCTGCTGATCTTCCTGTTCTACATGTTCCTGGCGTCAAACATCTTGTTGATCGGCGGCGAATTGGTCGCCACGCTCGGTGAATACCATGCCGGCGCCTTCGACGCGGAGATCAACCCGCCGGAGCCCTTGCCTCCGGTGAGCACACGCGTTTTCCGTGCCATGCGAGGGCTGTTCGTGCGTCAGTAGGAGGAGAGACGCCTAGCCGGTCACCCAGTAGATCTAGTAGATCATCTCGACATGGCCGGGGCACTCGAGTATCGGTAATCCCAGGTATTCGCCCCTGCGGCCGCCGTTGTCCGCGCTGAATATATAGCCACCGTTCGGGCCAGGCAGGCTGAGTGTGAAGCCTTCGAACCTCAACGCCTGCGTAATCCCCAGATCGGCGGCCTGGTGTGCCGTGATGCTGTCCACGGTGGGGTCGCGTACGCGCCCTTCAAGGCGCAGGTGCGGCGACGTGATCACCTTCCAGACAACGATCGTCTCGGGCAGGCGCACTTCCACCGGGAAGTTTGCTGGCACCGGCAGCGCCACCGGTGGATCACAGACGGGAATTGGGGTGGGTTCGGGTGTCGCCGTGGGGATCACCGTCCCCGCCAGCCGTACGGTGTCGGGCACGTCATCGCCGCCGCTGCCGCATGCCGCGAACAGCGCGGCTGCGGCCGCCGTAACGACCGCCGCCATAAGCCGCCGGCGGTGGACCGCTCCGCCGATCATTGTTCCTCGATCACGATCGTGTTGATCACCGTCCCCGGCGGGTCGCCTCGCGCCGGATCGCGCGGGGTGATCTTGTCCAGCACGTCGCGCCCTTCCGCGATCTGACCGAAGACCGTGTACGTCCCGTCCAGGTTTGGCTGGCGCGCATACGCTCTGAAGAACTGGCTCCCGGCCGAGTTCGGTGCGGACGTCTTGGCCATCCCCACCGCGCCGTCAATGCACTCGTGATCGGTGACCTCGTCCGGGATCGTGTATCCCGGCCCGCCCCGTCCCGTCCCCGTGGGATCGCCGCCCTGCGCGACAAAGCCCGGGATCACCCGGTGAAACGTCAGGCCGTCGAAGTACCCATCGCGCGCCAGGAACACGAAGCTGTTCACCGTTTCCGGCGCCTCGTCCGGAAAAAGCTCGATCTTGATGTCGCCGATGTCCATCTTGATCGTCGCGAAGTACGTCTTGTCCTTATCGATGGTCAGATCTGGCTTTCCCGAGTAGCTCTTCGTCGTGATGCCTCCCGTCTGCGTCCCGCCGGCCTCAGCCGTTCCGCTCGAAGCAGCCGACTGCGTCGAGCCGGCCCCAGGTGTCACTCCCACAGGCGGCGTAGCCGCGGTCTGGCTCGCGTCGAACTGCGCCGTGACGGTCTTCGCTCCGGCATCGCCGTCCTTATCGTCGCCGTTGCACGCGGCCAGTGCCAGCGCGATCGCCAGGAATCCGAACGCTAACCACTTCATCCCTCACTCCTCGTCAAACGCCCGGAAAACACGATAGCAGACAGACGTCCGAGGACGGCAACAACTGTGACGACGACTGACGTTGATCGCGAATGCACTACTCGAAGATCGAGCTGACCACTTCCTCGATGCTGCGCTGCACGTCCTGGTCGTCGGTCAACGCCCACACCACGCCCACCTGGCACGCCCGCCGCGCTGAGATCCCCTGCTGGATCAGCTTCCCCGTGTACACCAGCAGCCGTGTGCTGACCCCCTCCGCCAGCCCGTGCTCGCGCAGGTTCCGGACCTTCTCCCCCAGCTTGGCCAGGTCCTCCGCTGTTTCCGGGGCGACGCCGCTCTCGTGCTGGATGATCTTCGCCTCCAGCTCCTTCCGCGGGTGTCCGAACTCCAGCGAGATGAACCGCTGGCGTGTGCTGTGCTTCAGGTCCTTGAGCGCGCTCTGGTAGCCGGGGTTGTACGAGATCACCAGCTGAAACCCCTCGCGGGCCTCCAGCAGCTCGCCCCGTTTCTCGATCGGCAGCATGCGCCGGTGGTCGGTCAGTGGGTGGATCAGCACCGTCGTGTCCTTGCGCGCCTCCACCACCTCGTCCAGGTAGCAGATCGCGCCGACTTTCACCGCGCGCGTCAGCGGCCCGTCGATCCAGCGTGTCGATTCACCTTCCAGCAAATACCGCCCGACCAGGTCGCTGGCCGTCAGGTCCTCGTGACACGCCACCGTCACCAGCGGCAGGGCCTCCGTGGCCGCATTCTTGCTCGGGGTCTTGCCCTTGTCCTTCACGATCGTGATTGGCCGTCCCAGCTTCCAGGCCATGTACTCCACGAAGCGCGTCTTACCACATCCCGTAGGACCCTTCAGCAGCACCGGGATCTTCGATTCAAACGCGGCGTTGAAAAGCTCCACCTCGTCGCCCTGGGCCACGTAGTACGGCTCGACGTGCGGGTGATACTCCTCGATCGCGTACAGGCGATAGCCGCCGTCCGTCTCGGTCTGTTCCTGCGTCGTCATGTTCGGGTCCTCCACCTGGCGCCTCTTCAGGGAGGCGTTCTTTCAACGATAGTCAGTTCGTCGCAGCCGCGGTCAGGTTGTTCCACGCCTCGTCAACCTTTGCTCCCAGCTCGTCCAGCGTGCCGCCGTTTTCGATGACGACAGCCGCGCGCTTGATCCGCTCGTCGTTCGTGAGCTGCGCGTTGATGCGGGCGTCCGCCTGTTCGGCTGTGTGTCCATTCCGCTCGATGATGCGCCGGCGCGCCAGGTCAGGCGGCACGATCACCACCCACACCTGGTCGGTGATGGGTACCCAGTCCGCTTCGATGAGCACGGCCGCTTCCAGCACCACCACCGGCGTGCCTTCCGCGCGGATCTGTGCCAGCCGCTTCTCCATCGTCGTTCGCATCCACGGCCAGACGATTCCTTCCAGCCGCTTCCTCTGCGCCGGGTCGCCGAACACCTTCCCACCCAGCGCCTTCCGGTCGATCTCTCCGTCGGCGCCCACGACATCCTTCCCGAACGCCTCCACCACGGCTTCGTAGCAGCCGCTGCCTCGGCGATACGCCTCGTGGCCCACCTTGTCGGCGTCGATGATCAGCGCGCCTCGATCGGCAAGCATCTGGCTGACGACCGTCTTGCCGCTGGCGATACCGCCGGTGAGGCCAATAACCTTGGTCAAGAGCAGGACTCTCCGGGGATAAGAATGCGCCGGACCAGCAACCGGCGCTCTCTGGATTATCTGTGACCGCGCAGAGTCGGGCAAACGGTGGGACGGCTTGCTTGTCGGCCCGCCCGCCCGAGACTAGAATGAAAAACGCCTCTTCGCGGTGAGCACTTGGGCCGCTAGCTCAATTGGCAGAGCAGCTGACTCTTAATCAGCCGGTTCTGGGTTCGACTCCCGGGCGGCTCACCAACGTACATCCCGCGCGCCGCCGTCCAACACAGGGCGGCGGCGCGTTCGCACCAATCCCCCGGGGCGAAGACGTACGCGCGGCCCCCCGGGCGCGCCGACGCCCGGTGTGTGTCCGCACCCGATGTGACCAATGGCCCGGGTTTTGGGGGGCCATCCGGCCCTTCTTCCGCCCCGCCTCATAGGTGATTGTGTCCCCGACAAACGGCGGCGCTCGGGAGCGGGTCCGCCAAGAAGGGCAGCCAACGGCCGCGAGGCCGTTCTTGTTGCCCAATTGGATCGATGGCGGAACCGGGAGCCCGATGAAGCGGAACGTCCTCATCTTCGGCATGCTGTGGCTCATCCTCACCGCGGCCGGAGAGTTCGCGGCAGTCTTCTACGACGTCCAACCCACCGCCCGCTCCGACAAGGGCGCGGAGATTGAACACGCCTTCAACATTCTCGTCTACTTCGCTGTCCCCATCTTCACGATGGTTGTCGCGGCGTTAATTACCCTGTTCTTCCAGCACCCCACGCAGCGTATGCCCGAGGACGACGGTCCGGAGATGCACGGCCGGGGTTGGTTCCCCATGACCTGGATCACGCTGACGACGGTGCTCACGGGAGTGATCATCGTGTACCCGGGCTTCACTGGCATAGCCGCGGTCATGGGCCACGAGCAGAAGCCCGGCCAGCTCCACGTCAACGTCACCGGGATCCAGTGGACCTGGCTTGTCGCCTATCCCGACCAGAGTGTTCCCAGCGCTCGAGAGATCGTCCTCCCTAACAACACTGAGGTCATGTTCCACATCACAAGCCGCGACGTCCTCCACTCGTTCTGGGTGCCCGCCTTTCTCATGAAGATCGATGCCGTGCCCGGCCTCGAGACCATGGTGACGATGAAGACCACGGAGCTCGGCGACTTCGATATGGATCCCAACATGCGCGTCCAGTGCACCGAGCTGTGTGGCACGGGCCACGCCCGGATGAGCGTTCCCGTGCGCGTCGTGGACCAGGACGAGTTCGATGCCTGGGTGCAGGAGAACGCGCGCGTCGAAACACCGACGCCCGCAGGCACGCCAACCGGCGAGGTGCAGGCCCTGACCATTGCGGCCAAGAACGTGCGGTTCGATCTCGCGAATATGGCCGTGAAGGCCGGCGGCACGGTGCGGCTGAGCGTTGATAACCAGGACAAGGGCGTCACGCACAACTGGGCCCTCTACCCGAATGAGGACGCAGCCAGGAGCGGCGCGCCACCGATTGCCGGCACGGCGCTCGAGGCGGGGCCGATCGTGCAGGAACTCATATTCAACGCTCCGGAAGCCGGGTCGTATTTCTTCCAGTGCGACGCCCATCCAGGCACGATGGCGGGCACACTCGTCGCGGAATAATCGCGGGTCAACCGCGGAGGTAGGCATGAGCGAGACCGCCGTCGTCCAACAGCCACAGGGCGCCATGCCGGCGATCCTGCCCGTGGTGCGGGGCATCATTGGCGCGGCGCTGGGCTTTGCGCTGGGCGCCGGCGCAACGTCGCTGATCCGCATCGCGACGGGCCACGATGCGTGGGACCTGGAGCTCAACTTCGTCCTCGGCTACACGCTCGCCGCCCCCGGCTGGCTCCTCGGCGTCGGCGTGTGGCAGTTCTGGGGCCGCGAGTGGCTCGGCTGGAAGCCCCAGGAGCCCCTCCTGCACGGCTGGCAGCGCTACTTCACCTTCTGCACCGATCACAAGGTCATCGGCGTGCAGTATCTCGTCACGTTCGTCGTGCTCTTCCTGCTCGCCGGCGCGTTCGCCATGCTCATCCGCCTCCAGCTCCTCAGCCCGGAGAACCCCGTGCTGGCCGACGGCACCTACAACCGCGTGATGAGCCTCCACGGCATCATCATGATTGCCGTCGCCGTCGCATCCGTAGTCGGCGGCTTCGGCAACTACTTCGTGCCACTCATGATCGGCGCCCGCGATGTCGCCTTTCCGCGTCTGAACGCGCTCACGTTCTGGCTCATTCCACCAGTCGCCGTGCTGCTCCTTGGGGCCCAGGCCGTGGGTGGGTGGGACTCGGGCTGGACGGCCTACCCCCCGCTCAGCGTCCGAAACGCCTCCGGCCAGATCTTCTTCAACATGGCCATCATCACATTCGGCCTTTCGTCCATCCTCAGCGGGTTGAACTTCCTGACCACGGTCACCTACCTGCGCGCGCCGGGCATGTCCTGGGGCAAGCTCCCCGTCTTCGTTTGGTCCGTCATCTGCGCCTCCATCATCGCCCTCACGTTCACGCAGTTCTTCGCCGCCGCCATGCTCATGGTGACGCTCGACAGGATCGCCGGGTTCAGCTTCTTCTCGGCCTCGGACGGTGGAAAGCCGATCCTCTACCAGCACATCTTCTGGTTCTACTCCCACCCGGCCGTCTACATCTTCGCCCTGCCTGGCTTCGGCATCACGCTCGAAATCATCGCGCACTTCTCGCGAAAGCCGCTCTTCGCCTACCGATGGGCCGTGGGCGGCATGCTGGGCATCGTGGCGATCAGCGGCCTCGTCTGGGCTCACCACATGTTCGTCAGCGGCATGTCCCCGTGGATGCATGGCATGTTCCTGGTCTCCACGGAGATCATCTCGATCCCCACCGGCCTCGTGTTTCTCTCCGCGCTCGGCACCATCTGGATGGCGAAGATCTGGATCCGCACGCCCATGCTGTTCGCGCTCAGCGTCGTCTTCAACTTCATGATTGGCGGCCTCACCGGTATCTTCCTCGCCGACGTTCCCACCGACGTCAACCTCTCGGATACCTACTTCGTCGTGGCCCACTTCCACTACACCATCGTGGGAGCGGAGATCTTCGCGCTGTTCGCCGACATCTACTACTGGTTCCCAAAGATCACCGGCAAGATGTACGACGAGCGCCTGGGCCAGATCCACTTCTGGATCATGTTCATCGCCTTCAACATGACCTTCATCCCCATGTTCTACCCCGGCCTGCACGGGATGAATCGCCGCATCGCGACCTACACGCCGGATCTCCAGGGCATCAACATCTTCATCAGCTCCATGGCCTTCATCCTCGGCGCCAGCTTCCTGATCTTCATCTGGAACATGTGCTACTCCCTTCTACGCGGCCCCGTCGCGGCCGCCGACCCATGGCGCGCGCGCACCCTCGAGTGGCGCGTCTCATCGCCGCCCCCCGTCGAGAACTTTCCGGCGCTGCCCGTCATCCACGGCAACCCGTACGACTACGGCGTCCCGAACGCTCCCGCCTACGCCATCATCGCCATCGCAGGCGCGAGCGGCGAAGACGATCCCGCCGAAGGAGGTAACTAGGTGGAGAATCCGGAACTGCTGTTTGGGATCCCGCTGCTCATCATCGGCGCCCTGGGTCTGCTCGTCGCGATCGAGATGCTCCTCGCCGGCGCCGCCCCGAAATCGAAGACCGAAGCGGCCGTCCGTGCGGGCATCATGGCCTTCGTCGGCCTCGCCGCCGCCACCGTCGCCGAATACTTTATCGCGACCGGCATGAGCCAGGCGATGGCCCTGCTCATCATCATTGCGCTCTTCAAGGCCGCCGTCATCTTCCAGTTCTTCATGCACGTCATGCGTCTCCAGCACGCGCACGCACAGGAGGAGTAATGGCCGTCGTCGCCAGCCGGGAGCAAGCCCTCGCCGTTGCCGCCGTGCCGCGCGTTGTCCCGTCGCATAACGGAGGCGGGGGCCATCACGATGAACCCCAGCGCCCCGCGATGAACCAGCTGGGTCTCTGGCTCTTCTTCGTGTCCGAATCGTTCCTGTTCGCCTCGTTGCTCGTCGCCCGGTTCTACCTTGCCGGCACCAGCCGCGGCCACGTCGACCAGATGCTCGGCCTCGGCATCACCGCCGTCCTGCTCGTCAGCAGCCTCACCGCCTACCTCAGCGAGGTCTCGATCGCGCAGGGCAATCGCGGCGCCTTCCTCTTCTACCTGCTCCTCACCATCGTGCTCGGCGTTGCGTTCGCCGGCGGCGTCGCGTTCGAGTGGTCGACGGCGGAGTTCAGCCGCTCCGAGCCGTACGGGACGGCCTTCTTCACCATGACCGGCCTGCACGCCTCCCACGTCATTAGCGGCGTCGCCATGCTCGGCCTCGTCTACTACCTTGGGCTCCGCGGCCACTTCTCGGCAAAGGATCACTGGGGTGTCGAGGCTGTGGTGAAATACTGGCACTTCGTCGATGTCGTCTGGGTGTTCTTCTACCCGGCTCTCTACCTCATCGGAGCCTGATAGGCGCGACGATCCAGTCGACGCGTGGGCCCTGGCCCGCGCGCGCAGCCCCGTGGCGAGAGCCCTGGCGGTGGGGGCCTACGCGGCCTTGTACGCTTCTTGAAGAGCGGCGATGTCGAGCTTCTTCATTTGCATGAAGGCGCTCGTGACGGCCTCGACCTTGCCCTGGTCGTTGTCCTCGAGCATCTCGTTCAGCTGCTCCGGCACGACCTGCCACGAAAGCCCGAACCTGTCCTTGAGCCAACCACACACGCTCTCTTCGCCGCCCTCGGTGAGCCGCTGCCAGTAGTAGTCGATCTCCTTCTGGTCGCGGCAGGGAATGATGAACGAGACCGACTCGTTGAACTTGAAATCGGGACCGCCGTTCAGCGCCACGAAGCGGTGGCCGTTGATCTCGAACTCCACCGTCATCACGCTTCCGGCCTTCTTGCCCGAGACTTCTTCCGCCGCCTTCGGGTACCGGACGGTGCTCAGGATCTTCGAGTTCTTGAAGATGCCCGTGTAGAAGTTCGCGGCCTCCTCCGCCTCATTGTCATACCAGAGATGAGGAATGAGCTGTTGCAAAATGTCCCTTCCTTTGCTTGAGAGCCCTCTTCTGCACGAACGCCGTGTGACGCCGCCAACCCTGCGTATCAGCGGTCAGGTGTTGCTTCGGCCGGGATCTCCGTAAGGAGCGCGCATTTCCATTGTCCGTCGTACCGGACCCAGACGTCGGTGTCGAAGGCGTCTGCGGATTCACCCTTCGACGTGGTGGTCTTGAGCCGGTACGCGATGATCGCGACGCCGTCGGTCACCTGAACGATCTCCACGCTCCCATCGTCGAGTTCATATTGTCGCGACGAGTCGTGCTCGGCAATCATCTTGCTGATCTTCGCGCCGTCTACCTTCATGGGGCCGTGCCCGCTGACGACGAGAGATTCCGGGGCGGTAAGCCGCGATGCGGCCGGGCCGTCCTTCGACCGCACAGCTTCCAGGTAGGCTTGCTCTGATTGCAGTAGCTCGGTCTTCAACTGCGCCTGCGCAGTGGCCATGCTGCACCTCCATTGCGATCAGGCTACACACGTGGAGGTTGCAGTCGCATCACAGCGACAGAACGACCGTGAAGAACGCGTATGCACGGACTGCGTGCCCGGCTAGCGGCGTAGTGTGACGCCACCTCTCAAGTCAGGCCGATGATGGCCGACACCACGGCCGAGACAGCGGACACGAACAGCAGCCCGAATACCAGCCGGCGAAACGTAGCCGGCTCCACGCGGCGGACCAGTACGTGACCGAAGGTACTGCCCACGGCGATCGCCGGAAGCGCCGTCGCGAACAGCAGTCCCGCATCGACAGAAACAACGCGCGCCGCCAGGAAACTGCCCAGCGTAATCACGTTGCAGGTCACGAAGAACACGTTCAGCCCGCCCCTGAACTCCGGCGGCGGATGCTCCCGCCCCTGCAGGTACAGGACCACCGGCGGTCCATTCGTGCCGGTGCTCGTATTCAGCACGCCCGAAACCGCGCCCACGGCCAGTTCGCTGGCCACGTGCCGGTCGCCGAACCGCATCCCCCGGACCAGCATGCCGGCCATCACCAGCGTGCTGACGCCCACCAGCAGTCGAATCGCATCGGCCGGGGCCAGGAGGAGCACCGCCAATCCCGCCGGCATGCCCGCCAGCGCCCCCGCCAGCATCGGGACGACCGTGCTCCAGGGAATATGGCGCCACGACGTCGCCGCGATGATGCCGCTGTTGACGGCGCCCAGCAGCGTCGTCACCACCAGCGCATCCCGCACGTCCAGGACCGTCACCAGCAACGGCATCATCACCAGCGCGAAGCCGAAGCCCGCGACCGA
Organism: Chloroflexota bacterium; assembly: GCA_016213125.1. GTDB lineage: Bacteria > Chloroflexota > Dehalococcoidia > DSTF01 > JACRBR01 > JACRBR01. The sequence continues at coordinate 16,153 of JACRBR010000352.1, forward strand.
TTGGGCGGTGGCGGCGACCAGCACCACCGCGATCACGAACACCACGATCGAGACGTCCACTGGCGCGCATCGTGCCGGATGGGCCCCCGGGGGAGAAGGAGCCGATCGGAACGTGATCTGCCATGGAGGGCATACAATGAGACGGACCGGGGCAGTCCGCCGCTTTACATCCCGTGGCTAGGCCAGATTCAGGGTCCGGCCCTGCGCGGTATAGCCGCCTAAAGCCGGAAGGGTGTATAACTTGGGCACTGCGTGGTGAGGCCGGGTTCCGGCATTCCACTTCAGGTGTGCGGTCCACGGCTAACAACCCAGAGTTGGGTCGCGCATGGGGAAGTGTCGGAATTGGCAGACGAGCGTGATTTAGGATCACGTGCCGAAAGGCGTAGGAGTTCGAGTCTCCTCTTCCCCACCACACGGATGCATCGCGGGCAGGAATCCCGCGTATACAGGCAGGGCGTGACGCCGGGCGCCGGATGGCCCCGGCGGTCGCATCGGACGGCGTACAAGCCCGCGCCGTCCCGAGGGAGGTCTTGGATGGGCACACTGCTGCAGGTGCGCGATCTCACGACGCAGTTCTTTACCGAAGAAGGCGTCGTGCACGCCGTCGACGGCGTCTCCTACGACGTCCAGGAGGGCGAGACCCTCGGCCTCGTGGGCGAGTCCGGATCCGGGAAGAGCGTCAGCGCTCTCTCCATCCTGCGCCTCATCCCCAACCCGCCCGGCAAGATCGTCAAGGGCGAAGTCTTCTTCGAGGGCGAAGACATCCTCAAGATGGACGAGGAGGAGGTTCGCCACATCCGCGGCAACCGCATCGCCATGGTCTTCCAGGAGCCCATGACCTCCCTCAACCCCGTGCTCACTATCGGCCGCCAGCTCACCGAGGCGCTCGAGCTGCACCTCAAGATGGACAACAACGCCGCGAGAAAGCGCGCAGCGGAACTGCTGGACATGGTGGGCATCCCTTCGGGCGGCGCTCGCCTCAACGACTATCCCCACCAGTTCTCCGGCGGCATGCGCCAGCGCGTCATGATCGCCATGGCGCTGTCCTGCAACCCCAAGCTCCTCCTGGCCGATGAGCCCACGACCGCGCTCGACGTCACCATCCAGGCGCAGGTGCTGGAGATCATGGCCCGGCTCAGCCGCGAGCTCGGTACAGCCGTCGTCATCATCACCCACAACCTGGGCGTCGTCGCCCGCTACGCCGACCGCGTCAACGTCATGTACGCCGGCCGTATCGTCGAGACGGCGACCGCGGCTGAGCTGTATGCCCGCCCACGCCACCCGTACACCATCGGTCTGCTGAAGTCCGTTCCGCGGCTCGACCAGTCGAAGAAGGATCGCCTCATCCCGATCGACGGTGTCCCGCCGGACCTCGTGCACCGGCCGAAGGGTTGCTCCTTCGCACCCCGCTGCCAGTACAAGATCGAAAAATGCCTGACCGACGACCCGCCGCTTCAGCCGGTGGGCGATAAGCACGAGTCGGCCTGCTGGGTGAACCCCACGGTCGACACCAAGAACCTCACGAACGGCTCGGGGCCAGATGGCGGCGCGGGCGGCGCGGCCTAGCAGATCGGGGCGAACATGACCACGCAAACGCTGCCAGTCGATAGTCCGCAGACGGCCTCGGACATCCTCGTCAACGTCCAGAACCTGAAGATGTACTTCCCCGTCACGGCGGGCCTCCTCTTCCAGCGCAAGATCGCCGACGTGAAGGCCGTCGACGACATCTCCTTCTTCGTAAAGAAGGGCGAGACCCTGGGCCTCGTTGGCGAGTCCGGATGCGGCAAGTCCACCACCGGCCGCGCCATCCTCCAGCTCTACAAGCCCACCGCCGGCTCCGTAAACTTCGCCGGCACTGAACTGACAAAGCTCGGCGCGGGCGAGATGCGCCGGATGCGCCGGAAGATGCAGATGATCTTCCAGGACCCCTACGCTTCGCTGAACCCCCGCATGTCCATTGGCTCGATCATCGGCGAGCCTCTCCAGATCCACGGCCTCGCCAAGGGCAGCAAGGCCCGCAAGGAGCGCATCCAGGACCTCATGCGCGTCGTCGGCCTCAATCCTTACTACGCCAACCGCTACCCGCATGAGTTCTCCGGCGGCCAGCGCCAGCGCATCGGCATCGCGCGC
>JACRBR010000353.1 GCA_016213125.1 Chloroflexota bacterium
CACGCTCGTGATCTCCGGCGATACCAACCGCTGCGACAACCTCGTCCGCGCCTCGACAGACGCCGACGTCCTCATCTGCGAGGCCATGAACGCCAACCTCTTCGGCATGATGGTCCAGCGGATCAAGGCAGCCGGCAACGAACGGACCGCCGCCGTCATGGCCGATGTCCCCGACTACCACATGACCACCATCGAGGCGGCTGCGATGGCCCGTGACGCCCGTGTCAAGAAGCTGGTACTTTCGCACCTCATCCCGCCCGTGCCCAACGACGGCCCGCTCACGGACGTGTTCGCCGCCGGCATGAGCGACGTGTTCACGGGGGAGATCCTCGTCGGGAAGGACCTGGTGCGGCTTCACGTGGGGGCCGAGTAGCCCCCGGAGGGGGGACCGACGGCAACGGAAACCGTATGCCGGAAATACATTTCTCTCTACGATCCGGCACCGTTGCAGATACATTGTATGTGGAGGCCATGCGGCCAGCGGAGGTTGAAGACATCCCCGCGGTCGCAACGACAGAGGATGGTTATCGCTGAAGCACCTGCCACCACGAAGTTCTCGCTCGATCTCGACGACGAGCAACTCCAGCTCCAGAAGTGGGTCCACGAGTTTGCTCGCGATGTTGTGCGCCCCGCGGCCCACGAATGGGACGAGCGCGAAGAGACGCCCTGGCCGATCCTCCAGGAAGCCGCGAAGGTCGGGATGTACGGCGTCCAGTTCATGGGGCACCTCCAGTCCGACCCGGCCGGCCTCAGGCTCTCCATCGCCATCGAGGAACTCTTCTGGGGCGACGCCGGCATCGGTATGGCGCTCTTCGGTTCCGCGCTCGCCATGGCGGCCATAGCGGGCAACGGCACGCCGCAACAGATCGGCGAGTGGGCGCCCCAGTGCTACGGCACCCCCGAGAAGGTGCAGCTCGGCGCGTTCTGCGTCTCCGAGCCCGATGCCGGCTCCAACGTGGGCGCGATGAAGACCCGCGCCGTGTACGACGCCGTGAAAGATGAGTGGGTGCTCAACGGTCAGAAGACCTGGATCTCGAACGGCGGTATCGCTGATGTTCACGTCGTCGTCGCCTCCGTCGATCCGACGCTCGGCACGCGCGGGCAAGCGTCGTTCGTCGTGCCGCCCGGCACGCCCGGTCTGCGCCAGGGCGTGAAGTTCAAGAAGCACGGCATCCGTGCCTCCCACACCGCCGAGGTCTACCTGGACGACGTGCGCGTCCCCGGTAGCTGCCTTCTGGGCGGTAAGGAGAAGCTCGACGCCAAGCTCGCCCGCGCGCGCCAGGGCGGCCGCACCGGCAAGCAGGCCGCGCGCGGCACCTTCGAGGCCACACGCCCCGCCGTCGGCGCGATGGCCGTCGGCATCGCTCGCGCCGCCTACGAGTGGGCCCTCGACTACGCCAAGGAGCGGAAGCAGTTCGGCCGTCCGATCATCGAGAACCAGGGCATCAGCTTCATGCTCGCCAACATGCGGACCGAGATCGACGCCTCACGCCTCCTGGTCTGGCGGGCCGCGTGGATGGCCCGCGCAGGCAAGAAGTTCGAGGGTGGCGAAGGCTCGCAGGCCAAGCTGAAGGCCGGCGAAACCGCCGTCTGGGTCACCGACCGCGCGATCCAGATCGGCGGCGGCATCGGCTATGTGCGCGAGGCCCCCGTCGAGCGCTGGCACCGCGATGCCAAGATCATGACCATCTTCGAGGGCACGTCAGAGATCCAGCAGCTTGTCATCGCGCGCGCCATCTCCGGCATGCGCCTGCCATAGGAGCCTCACATTCGGCCGCACCGCGGGGCACGCTTCGGCGTGCCCCTTCTTTATGGAGACCGTGCCCCATGACCGCATCCGACGCGGACGGCCCCATTCCCGGCTACTACGACAGCCCCTTCCCCGGGGAGGATGGCGGCCCCCGCCGCCAGATGATCCCGCGCTCGTCCGGCCCCGGCATCGAGCCCGGCGCGGCGCTGGGCGTCGTCTCGCGGCCCCTGCTTATGACGACGATGATCGTGTTGCGCGATCCCGGCGAGGTGTTCGTCCAGGGGAACACCCCTCCCTCGCCCGAAGCGAAGGGCTGGGTCGAAAAGGTCGACCCCGACACGCTCGAGACGCGGCGGCGCTCTCCCGACCTTGAAGGCGGCCCGTTCTGGCCCGGCGGCATGCTGGCGCACGCGAACGGCTACCTCTACATGACCTTCGGTCGCTGGTGCCACAAGCTCGATCCGGACTGCAACCCCGTCGCGAGCCGCATGCTGCCGCGGGCCATGCCCTACAACAGCCTCGTGGCGTTGAGCGATGGCGTCCTCGTCATGAAGAACTTCGTGCGCGACGGGTCGTCGCCGTCGTACTTCACCCTCCTCGATCCGGGGTCCCTCCAGCCGGCCGGCCCCGAGGTCGCGATCCCCGAAGGATCCATCGCCCGCATCTCGCGCGATATCAGCGAGGACGGCGAGTTCGTGTACGTCGTCGGCGACCATACCTTCTTCCGCTATCGCTACGAACACGGTCGCCTCGCCCGCGATGACGCGTGGACCTGCATGTACCGGACTCTTCCCGACGGCGAGCAGTCGTATGGCTGGGATCCCGTCATCGCCGGCGGCTTCGCGTGGTTCCTTGACAACGGCGCGAACCAGTTCCGCAGCAGCCTTCGCGGGCGCGGGATGGCCACCGGCCCGGTCCACCTGCATCGCGTCAGCACGGCAGATGCCCCCAATCACACCATGTTCGCCCCGTTCGGCCTTCCGCACGGGACCGTGACGAACCCGCCGCTGATCGACGCGGAGCGCCAGATCGCTGTCACGTACGACAGCGGTAACGCGCGCATCGCCGGCTTCCGCTACGGCGATGCCGGGTACGAGCGGCTGTGGGACCACCCCTTTGGCGCCGCCAACCACTTTCTCCTTTACCCTGACACCGGAGAGATCGCCGTCAACGACTTCGACGGTACGGCCGAACACCTCGTCGTGCTGGATATCGAGACGGGGCGCGAAAAGGCGCGCGCGCCCACGGGAAGCGCCATGCAGTCGGTCGTGTTCCAGTCACCCGGCTGGAGCCGCGACATCTACACGGCGAGCCTCACCACCTTCTCCCGCGTCTGGACCGGCTAGGGGCTTGTGCTGGCCATCCGGCGCCGTTAGTCTCCGCAGCGGCAACCCCCGCGCAGCGCGCGAACATCGAGTGAAACGGAGATCCATATGAACCTCGTGGAATTCATCCAGGCCGAACTCAACCGGCTCCACGCGATGCTGGACCGGACCGTGGCCGACCTGACCCCGGACCAGTGGCATGCCATACCGGCAGGCAACCCGAGGGCCAACCATATCGCCTTCGAGATGTGGCACTACGCCCGAACCGAGGACAACATCGTCCGCTTCATCCTGCAGGACCGCCGCCCGACCGTCTGGATGGACGGCGGCTGGGCCGAAAAGCTCGCCCTGCCCCCCGTCGCCCAGGGCACCGGCATGCCGTCAGCGGACGCACAGGCGCTTCGCATCACCGATATCGGCGCCTTCCTCGAGTACAAAGGCCAGGTCTGGAGGAGCACGGCGGACTGGCTCTCCAACCCCGCCGCGAGTGAGTTCGACAAGGTCATCACCGTGAAGCCCCTGGGCGAGATGCCGAAGATCCGCGCACTTGGCCAGGTCTGCATGACCCACGGCTTCACCCACCTCGGCGAGTTGGAGCTGATCCGGACCCTCCTGGGCCTCCCGCCCGCCATCGGTGTGTAACCCGGACCCGATCCGCGCCAACGAAGAAGGAGGCAGCCAAACGTTGGCTGCCTCCTCCGTCTTCAGCCTCAAATCTCCCTACGGACAGGGCCCGATGAGCTTGACCATGAACAGCTGGTCGCCTGAATTGATGCTCCCGTCCTTGTTCAGGTCGATGTTCACCACCTTCGCCGGCGGCGGCAATCGCAGGATCTCGGTAATCATCAACAACTGATCGCCGGAGTTCACAACGTTATCGTTGTTGATGGAAGCGATTTCACGCGCATCGCCACAGACATCATTATCCGTGTTGGCCAGCGACATGTTCGTGTTGTAGTTCCGGAACTCCACGCCGTCGCGCACGCCATCGTCGTCGCTGTCCGGATCCGCGGGGTTCGGATCGAGCTGATCGGGCACCCCATCGACGTCCTCGTCTGGCATGACAATCGGGGGAGGCTTGCTGGCCGACGATGTGGGGTCGAACCCCAGCTGGCACTCCGCGCCGTCCAGCACACGGTCGAAGTCCGAGTCCCCGTTCAATGGGTCGAGCACACCGGTTGCAGACGGACAGGCGGATAGCGGGAGAGTCCCGTTCTCGACTACATCGGGCAATCCATCGTTGTCGTCGTCGTTGTCACACGCATCACCCATCCCGTCCGAGTTCGCGCGCGTCGTATCGTCAACCGACTTCGGTGGCGTCTGGTCGATGAAGTTCTCGTCCGCATTCTCCTGCATGGGGTTGGCGATCCCGGGACAGTTGTCGAAGTCCTCGATGATCCCGTCTCCATCCAGATCGATATTCAAGATCGGCGTATTCGTCGCCGTCGGGCTCGGCGTGTTCGTCGGCGTATCCGTCGGCGTATGCGTCGGCGTGAACGAGAACACTGGCGTCTGCGTGATCGTGGGTGTGTCCGTTACCGTCCCCGTGCTCGTGGCCGTTGGGGGGAGGCCGCCGATCGAAACAGTCGCGCCGGCGCAGATGCCCTCCGTCTCCAGGATGGGGTTGCACGACATTAACTCGTTCGCCGCCTCGTCCGTCACCTGGACTTCCGAGAGATCGAGCGTGGCGTCGCCGTTCGCGGTGGAGTAGTGGACCGTCACCAGCAGCAACGAATCGCCGGTGTTCATCAGCTGGCCATCCTGGTTGGGATTGATGCACGAGATCAGCGACGAAGCGACGTTAGGATCTTCGTCGCGATCCGCGATGGGAGTTGGCGGCGCGCACTGCCAGCCAGAACCACCCATCGCGTTGTTGAAGTCCGGGTTGCAGTCCAGCGCCGGACTCGTGCACGAGCCGGGTACAGTGGGGTCCATCACCGGCTGCGGTTGCGCAACGACATCGAACGAGAACGCGCCGATCCGCCTGGGGCCGGCGCCGATGTTCACCAGCACCACCCCCGCATCCAGCGCGGTCGTCCCGGCAGGATACGTACAGGAATCCTGCACCCCCGCAAGCGATAGGTTGCAGTCGACGGAGAGGGACCAGTCTCCCGGAGCCGCGCGTACCGGCCCAGATCCAGCGAGGCCAATCACCGTGCCGAAGAGGGCGCCGGCTGTGACAAGACCGGCAAAGAGAAGCAGGGAGAATCGATGGGGCATGTGTGTGCTTGCTCCGTTTCGTTCCAGAACTGATAGGCCCACCGGTTCCCCCGACCTGCTGACGAGAATAGCCCGTCGCATATGCAAGACTGTGATATCGCACACGGCAATCTGCTAACAATTCCATATCAGTACCAACCGCTGACAAGTTCACCAGTGCTCTGCCGACCCCGGCCAGCGCATTAACCGCGCATTAACCTGCGTGCGGTAGCCTGAACTCAGGCAAGAGCCCAAAACAAAGAGAAGGTGCGTGGGAATAGATCAGGACGAAGCGAACGAACACGACGCCAATGACGCGGTGATCAAGCGCATCGAGCAGGAGGCCGCGCGTCAGCGGGTGCCGGGCGCGTTTGACATCGCCTTCCTCTCCGGACGCGAGGATGTAACGGAACTGCTCATCATCCGTCACGGCCAGCAGAGCCTCACTGATAGCATGTCGGTCGGTGAGCTAAATGACCCACCGCTGAGCCAACTAGGGGAGAGCCAGGCCCGCCTCGTCGGCATGCGGCTCTCGACGGAGCGCATCGATCACGTCTACGCCAGCCCGCTTCGGCGCGCCCGCGAGACCGGCCTGCAGGTCGCCCGCCACCACCGCCTGGAGCCGGTGATCCTCGACGATCTCAAGGAGGTCGAGGTCTTCCGCGATCTGCCGCCCGACAAGACGCCCCTCGAGGCCCTTGGGCGCCTGAAGCTCGCCGGCGCCCGCCAGCGCATGATCAGCGAGAAGAGCTGGGATGTGTACCCATTCTCGGAGTCCAGCACGGACTTCCGAAAGCGCATCATCAACGCCATCGAGGGCATCATCGCAACGCACCCGGGCGAGCGCGTGGCCGTCGCCTGCCATGGAGGCGTCATCAACGCATACATAGGCCACGTCATCGGCTCACGCTACGACATGTTCTTTCGCCCCGCGCACACGTCCGTCAACGTGGTTGCGGGGGCCGAGGGCATCCGCGCGCTCTACACCTTGAACGACATCACCCATCTCCGCACGGCGGAGGGCGAATTCCACAGCGTCTGATCGCCCGTCAGCTCGCCTTGCACGGTCCGAACATCATGATCACGAGGAAGACATCACCTGAATTGATGCTGCCATCGCGATTCAGGTCAAACGTGGGCACGTACTTCGGACTGGATCCGGGGCCATACGCCAGCACCACGATCAGTATGTCGACGGAGCTTACTGATGTATTCGCGTCGACGGAGGCAACTTCATAACCATCCGCGCACCGGTCCCCGTCGGAGTTCGTGATGTTAGGCCTGCTCCCGTAGCTCTTGTATTCGACTCCATCGCTGATCCGGTCTCCGTCCGTGTCGCGTTTCAGTGGATCCGCGCCCAACGACGCCTCCAGGGCATCAGGTAGACCATCTCGATCGGCGTCACCGGCAGGAGCGGTCGCTGGCCGCGAGGCGGCGTTCGCCGGATCAGACCCCAGCACGCATTCGGGACCATCGAGCGCCAGGTCACCGTCGGTGTCCCGGCGTAACGGGTCGGATGGGCCGGACGCGCTTGGGCAGCCAGACGCCGCCGGGTCCATCTCGGCCGCGTTCGAAAGCCCGTCGTTATCGGCATCGCTGTCGCAGGCGTCACCCATCTCGTCGGATTGCGGCCAGGTGAGGTCGTTGAACTTCATCCCCCAACTCGAAAGATCGACGAAGTTCCGGTCGCCGTTCGACTGATCGGGATTGTAGGTATTGGGACAGTTGTCCGCCGCGCTGTCCACACCGTCGCCATCGCCCTGCGCAAGACGGAGCCTGCCGATCTTCTTGTCAGAGAACAGTCCGAACCAGACATCCTGCGTCACGGGATCGATCGCCATGCCCGAAATCCCGCCCGGGCTCGCCGTCTGCGGCAGAATGACCACAGCGTCGGCGTGCGTTGTGGAGACATAGCTCATGCCTTCGTCATACGTGAACCAGACCCGCCCGCCGGGCCCCGGCGCAATCGTGTGGACGTGCTTGCGGTCATAGCCGTCCGATCCCACGAATACTTCCTCGGCGCACGGGTTCTGGCCGGTCGCGTCGAGTTGTGTGCAGTCGTTCGCGCTCATCAGCGACGGGCGGATCCGCATGACCGTCCCGTCGAAGTATTCGGCCAGCCAGAGATCGCCGGCCGCATCGAACCGCAACTCCCACGGACCGCTCCCCGCGTAGATGCCGGCCCCCACCCGCGCGATGGGCGCCGGCATGGGCAGCTCGATGATCTCACCCGTGACGGGATCCAGCCTTCCGACACGCGTGGCCCAGTACTGGCTGAACCAGATGGCGCCATCGGGCCCGAACGTCAGGTGCGCCGGCATCCGGTACATCCCTGCAAGCGCGTGCCGATCGTGGCAGCCCGCGGTCTGTCCGTTCGCACAGATCGGCGGCCTGACGCCGCCAGCCGAGGGGTCCCACAGGCAGTCGCTCGCCACGGTGTCCGGGCGGAACGACGTGATCGCGTTTCCGTGTTCGAAGTCGCTCTCCGCATACCAGACCCTGCCGCCCGGTTCATCGAGCAGCAGCCCGATGACTTCCGCGTCATCGACGGGCACGTTGAAGCACGCGAACTCCCCCGTCGACGGTGTATATCGCACGATTCGGCTCGTGTTGGCGTACTGGCCCATGTACAGGGAACCACCGCCCTGCGTGAACCACACGTTCCCGTCGCTGGCCACCTCCAGGTCCTCGCCCAGCACGCTCAACCGCGTTTGCGTATCCGAACTGCCATCCGGATTCGAGGCGAAGATGCCTGCGCCCGCAGGCTGGGGAATGCCGGCTTTACCCGTCGATGCGGCTGTAGACGACGTTGCCGGCGTCAGCCACTCCAGTGTCGCGTGGGCTTCCTTGTTGATCCACACCCGCCCGCCAGCATCGACGTCCAGCGCTAGCGGAAACTCGCTCTGGCCCGTGCCCGATGGCAGCGCGTACGTCGTGTACTCGAACACGTCGATGTCGACGGGTGCGCTCGGCACGCCATCCACCACCACCGTCAGCTGGCCGCTGTGGACGGCCGGCGGGAGCGCCAGCCGGATTTCGCTCGGCGTCCACGAGAGCACGGCGGCCGACGTCGCATCAACGGACGTCGATGTGCCCTCGTAGTCGAGGCGCACCGACCGCGCCGCCGGCTCGCTCCCCAGGTCGTGGCCGGTCAGCCGGATCTCTCCGGCCACGAGCGTGGCGACGATCGCCTGGTCGACGGTTGGCGCGGGAACGCCGGCGGCCGCGCGATTCGACGTCGCGCCACCCGCAAGCACGTACGAGATCACGAGGACAGCGAAGGCGGTTCGCATCATGCGCACGGGACGCGCCTTTCGTAAAGGGGGGCCGGGCCTGCCTACAGTACAGGCGTCCCCCTCGAAGGTCAACGGGGGTTCGGGCCCTCTTGGCGACCCGATATCGTGGTGCCCGGAATCGGCGCGGCATCGGACGCCCACGGCCACGAGGCCGGCGACGCCGCGAACTCTCCCGCCCGTCCCCGGACGATCGCGTCCGCGATGCGGGCCGCCTGCACGTTCGCCCCCACCTCGTGGACCCGCACGATGTCTGCGCCGCCGGCAACGGCCAGCGCCGTCACCGCCACCGTCGCCGCACCGCGATCCTCCGGCCCCAGGCCCAACACCGTACCCATGAAGTGCTTCCGCGAGGCCGCCACGAGGATGGGCGGCCCGATCTGCCGGAACTCGCCCAGCCTGCGCAGGACTTCGAGATCCTCGTCGTGCGACTTGCCGAAGGCGATCCCCGGGTCGATGACGATCGCCCCCGAACCGGCGCCGCACGCCGTGGCCTTCGAGATCCGGTCGCGCAGGAAGGCGAGGTGCTGGCCGATGAGGTCGTCGTAGCGAGGGGGCTCCGCGGGCCGCACCTTTGGGCGCTCGTACGTGTAGTTGATGACGAGGCCGGCGCCATAGCGCGCCGCGGCCTTCGCCGTGCCGATGTCGTGCATGAACCCGCCGATGTCGTTGATGATGTGCGCTCCCGCCTGCAGCGCCGCTTCCGCCACCTCACCCTTGTACGTGTCCGCCGAGACGGCGATGTCCGTCTCCGCCGAGATGCGGCGCACGGCCTCGCCCACGATCGCAGCCTCTTCCCCGGCGTCGCGGACCGGCACGTCGGCCCGCGCGCTCTCCGCTCCCACGTCCACGATGTCCGCGCCATCTTCTTGCGCCGTCACCGCCTTTCGCACGGCCGCATCGATGTTGCCGCCCACGCCGTCCCCGGAGAAGGAGTCGTCCGTCAAGTTGATGATAGACATCACGTACGTCTTCGCGCCCATCGGCAGGACGCGGCCGCGCGCGTGGAACGGCTGCCGGGCTCCTGGTGCGGACACGGCTACGCCTGGTCGTCGAGCGTTGGCATCGATCGCAGGACGAGTTGCGCGAACTCTTCGTCCGGCAGACGTTTGCGCAGATCGGTCAGCGCGACGGCATCGTTCCCCACAGCGTAGTGGCGCTTCGGATGCTCCTCGAACGCCGCCTCGAGGATCGCGTCGACGACCGGCTGTGGATCGACGCGCTTCGAGCCCTCCGGAGCGCTCGACCCTCCCGGCTCGTACTTAGCCAGCAGCGGCGCGTAGTCGGAGGACGCCTGCCGCCGCGTCTCCATCCGGTTCGCGCCGATCTCCGTCGCGAAGAACCCAGGCTCAATCACGCTTGCGTGTATGCCGAACGGATGCAGCTCGTAGAACAGCGCCTCGGTGAGCGAGCCGAGCGCGCTCTTCGTCGCCGAGTAGATGCCGCGAAAGTGCGAGGGTACGACCCCTGACAACGAGCCTACGTTGATGATCCGGCCGCTCCGCTGCTTGCGCATGTGCGGTAGAACCGCGCGGGTCACGCGGATCGCCCCGAACACGTTCGTGTCGAACACCCGCAGGTACTCGTCATCGTCGAAGTCTTCGACCGCAGCCACCGCGCCGATCCCCGCGTTGTTTACCGCCACATCGATCCGCCCGGCCCTCGCGATCACCTCCGCCACGGCCCGATCGACCGATGCCCGGTCCGTCACGTCGAGTTGCAGGATCTCGAGTGTCAGTCCTTCCGCGGCCGCTGCCTCCCGCAGTGCTCCCGCCTTCGCGACATTGCGCATCGTCGCGAAGACCGTGTCGCCGCGGCGCGCGAAGCCGAGCGCTGCCAGCTTGCCGAAGCCGGAACTGCAACCGGTGATCAGCACCACAGCCAAGAGCGTCCTCTCGATCTAGTCGGCCGGCCCGAACTCGGGCAGCCCCTGGAGGGCGTCATCATCGATGTTCACCCGGACGACGCCCGCGACGATCTCGACGATGAACCGGACCGGCAGGACGACGTCCTTCGTCAGCAGGAAACCCCGCCGTATGACCAGGTCCTGCACCTTCCCGGTGGCGTCGTCGAAGATGATCCGGTCGACCTCGCCGATCTTCTGGTGCGGTTGGAGCCGCCAGACCGGCGCGTCCTTCGGGATCTCGACCTCGTCCGGGCCAATGGCTCGCTTCTCCAGCATCAGCCACGGCCCCGGCTCCCCCGGGATGGACGATGTCAGCCGCGCCACGTCGCCGAGGTCCATCCGCCCCGGCGAGACGTCGGGCATCGCCTCGAAGTACTCCTCCTCGTAGTCGACCGAGTGCTCCTTGAACTCGTCCGCCGTCATCGTCAGCCCAACGCGGTCCGACGTCGCCGACGCCACGGCGCCAAGCGGCACCACGCGGTCGTGCGAGAGGCCCCAGCCCCCCTTCCATAGCGGCTCCCCGCTGCGCAGGATGCCCGTATCGACCACCACATGCGTCAGCTTCAGTGACTTCTCCGTCACGACGAACTTGCTCAGCGTGCCGAGCCTCTTGTCATCGCTGCTGTGTACGTGCGCGCCGATCCGCAGATCTTCCAGTTGCATGACCACATGCTACCGGACACTCGACCGTCGAGCAGCGGGAGCAGCGCGCCGCCCGCGCGAGCGTCCGTCGTCGGGAATACACCTAAGGAGCCCGGGGTCCAGCACAGCCACCGCTGCCGCGGCGAACCCGGAGAACGGCCACGGGCGGTCGCGCCGCGCCGGATCTGCCGATACTCACCGGAGGTTCAACATTGCGATTCGCACCCCGCCGTACCTCCCCGGAAGCGCGCCCGGCATTGCGACTCGTCCCCCACGGCGATGACGTGTCCACGAGCCTCGAGCTCATATCGCGTCGGGCGCTAGTCTTGACGGTCGGCTGCGCCGTGCTCATCGGCGCGGCGGTGCGCCTGTCGTACGTCACCGCGTTCGACTTCCCGCTCAACGATGGCGGCCTGTTCTTCGCGATGACGCGCGATCTGCAGGCCGCGCACTACCGGCTCCCCGAGACAACGTCGTACAACTCGGCCGGCATCCCCTTCGCTTACCCCCCGTTGGCCTTCTACCTGGCGGCCGCCCTGAACGATGTGGCCGGTATAAGCCTGGAGTCCATCTTCCGCTTCGTGCCGCTTGCGGCGAACATCGCCATGATCCCGGCCTTCTTCCTGCTGTCTCGCCGCCTGGTCCCCTCCCGCTTCGCGACCGCTGCGGCCACCATGCTTCTCGCACTCCTCCCGCGCGCCTTCTACTGGATGATCATGGGCGGAGGCATCACTCGCTCCCTCGGCTTTCTGTTCGCCGTCCTCGCGCTCTGGGCTATGACCGCCGCCTACCAGGACCGCCGGCCACGTTTCGTGGCGGCGGCAGCGCTGTTCGGCGCGCTCGCGCTACTCAGCCACATCCAGATGGCCTGGTTTGTGGCCTTCAGCTCGGGGTTGCTCTGGTTCGCCTACGGCCGCCATCGCTTCGGAGCACTCGCATCAGTCTCCGCGGCCATGGGTGCAGCCGTGCTTTCCGCACCCTGGTGGATGGCCGTCCTCGCCCAGCACGGACCCGATCCATTTTTCGCAGCCGCCCGAGGGGGAGACGTCACGACGAATCCGCTGGTCGTTCTGCTCCAGTTCACCATCACCAACGAGCTGCTCTTCCCGGCCATCGCCGCGCTGGGGCTAGGCGGGGTCTTGCTCGCCCTGGGGGAACGGCGATACATCCTGCCCGGCTGGCTGCTCGCATGCCTGATCCTCGATCAGCGGGCGTTCGGCACCGTCGCGGCCATCCCGCTGGCTCTCCTCGGCGGGCTGGCCGTCGAGCACATCTGGCGCTATCTGCACCACGACTCCGGTCCGCGATCCCAGCCTCACGCACCGCCGCCAGCCGTCTGGCTCCTCCCCGCCGCCGCGGCCGTCGCGTTCAGTTATCTCTTTCTTTCCGCGATGGTTTCCGGCGGCCGGCTCCTGACCGCCATGACGCCCGGCGAGCGCGACGCGATGGCGTGGGTCGCCGCCAACACCCCGGCGTCCAGCCGCGTGCTCGTCGTCACCGAGGACCGGTGGTACGCCGATCGCACGTCGGAGTGGTTCCCCTATCTCGCAGAGCGCCAGAGCGTCGCCACCGTTCAGGGATACGAGTGGCTGGAAGGCGGCGTCTTCGCTCAACGGCTCGGGCGCTATCGAGACGTGCAGGACTGCGCGCGAGACACGACCACCTGCCTGGATGCCTGGTCCGCTGAGTCCGGCATCGGCTTCGACTACGTGTACGTGCCGAAGCTCAGCCCACGCTATGCGAGCTCCTCCACGCAGGACGTCTGTTGCGCCGCGCTTCTCCGGTCGCTGGCGGCGGACGCCCGCTACCGGAGCGTGTACGACGAAGACGGCGCCACTGTCTTCCAGCGGCGCGGCGGTTCCGGGATCACGCAGCCTGGGTGGTCGACGCCCCAACGCTGACGCTGCCCGCCAGGTGCCGCCGCTCGCCACGCGAGCTCAGCAGGTAGATCCCGGCGATAGCCGCGATCAGCGCCGCCTCGACCAAGCACAGCCCGCCGAGCATGAACGTCGCGTCTCGCCAGAACTCCTCCGGGAACATCTGGATCAGGTGGTCGGTGCGCGGGTTCAAGCGCCACAGGTCGTTCGAGAATGCGACCTCGTGGAACTTCTCGAACGCGGCATCGAAGCCCACAGCCGCCACCGCCCCCACCGCGCCGATCGCGAGGAAGCCCAGCAGCAGCCCCGCCAGGCACTGGCCCGCCAGTTGGCGCAGGCTCCCCTCCGGCGACCAGACGAAGAACACGATCCCGTACGCCACGACGAACATCACGCTGAGCATCTGGATCCGGTTCAGCCAGTTCACCAGCCCCTTCACGTCCTCCATGTGCTGCGTCTCGCGCGCGTTGAACACCGGCCCCGGCAGCCCGTTCTCGGTCACCGTGTAATAGAACGTCTTCTCTCCGTTATTGAAGTAGTCCCGCAGCGCCGCCGCCGTGCCGTCCAGGTCCTCCCGCGAGAGACCGGTCGTCTCCTCGGCGTCGTACCGGTCGAGCGAGTAGTCGTAGACCAGCGGCGCGTTCAGCAGCAGCCGGACGTTCGTCGTCAGGATTGCGATGGGAAGCGCGATGACAAAGAGGATCGTGGCGAGC
>JACRBR010000354.1 GCA_016213125.1 Chloroflexota bacterium
AACAACCCAGGCTGCAAGCCCGGCCATGACCGCCGCACAGACAGACGCCTCCATCGACGCCACGACCCCACGAGACACAGGATCCAGCCGTGCCGCGAGCATGCTCAACGCGAACGCCAGCGCGCCGAATGTCGCTGGTGCGCGCCGTCCCAGGAGCGCCCCCATCGCCAGGGCTCCGGCAATGAGTGCCCACGCCACCAGCGGGAGCGCTTGGTGGCCCAGCCGCTCGATCGCCTCCGTCGCGATCGAACCGGGCGCGTGGCGCACAAGCCTGTTGCCCAGCGCATACGGCGCGAACGGCAAGCCCGGTGCCGCTTCGTGAAGAAGATACTCCGAGAGAAGCCCAACGCCCGCTGCGGCCAGCCCGGGCCTGGTGAAAAACCAGACCCGGGCCAGCCGCGTTGGAGGGGAGGAGGTCATCAAGTTCCGGCTGGTATCAGCGATCCCACCATGCCCGACGTGCGATGGTATTTGCACACGTAGGGCACGGCGCCACCGTCCAGCTTTATTTGAACCGTGATCAGTTCGCCCGGCGCCACGTCCATGTCAATGTTCTGGTTGGCGATGCTTACGTTGTGCAGCGCCGCTCCAGTGTTGCTAACCACCATGGTGACGATTCCCGGCTGAAGAGCCGTCACGCAGGTCGGCGAAAAGAAGGAGTCACCCGCCTCCACCTCCATCGTCGTCCCCGCCGCCGCAACAGCGCCGTGGTCATTGATGTTGCCGGTCAGCCCGCTGTTGGCAGGACACGTCGCCGCGGCCGCATTCGTCGTGGCGACGGGACTGGCGACGTTCGTGTTACTGGCTGCCGGCGAGGCCGTCGCGGCATCATCCCCGCTCGAACAAGCGGCTGTCAGCAACACGAGCCCTGCGATGCCCCCAAACAGTGTCCAGCGAGACCTCATCACTGGATCTTCACCTCCACCTTGTCGGAAACTTCCGGCGCCAGCGGCGCGTGGCCGTTGTCCGTCAGGAGCGGGATGAGCGTGTGCGTCGAACCCGGCTCGAATCCGGCCGTCGAGGCGTGGAACACGGTAGTGCAGCTCATGCCCGCCATCGTGCCCATGCCCATCATCGGGCCTGTGGTGCTGTCGAAGTTGAGATGCCAGTGCCCGTATCCCGCCACGGCCGGCTTGCCGAACAGGTCGCAGCTGAGGTTGAAGTTCTGCACCTCGACCACGATGTCGAAGTTCCCGGAGACGGTGTCGCCCGCTTTGGGGCTGATGATCTTGATCGTGGGGGCGGCGGCGGAGGTCGCGTCCGCTATTTCCGCCAACGGGTTGGTGGGCTGGTAGTCGATCGTCACGGAAACCGCGTTGTCATGCACCTCTGCGTGGTCGTTTTGCGCCGGCACAATCGTGAGCGTGTGCTTACCCGGCTTCACGTTCTGCAGCGAGATCGTGGTTTGCGGCGTGCACACCATGTCGATGAGTGACCTGTCGATCTCCGTGTGATAGTGCCCATTGCCCTCTTTCACGGGCTTGCCCGCCTCATCGCAGGTCAGTTCGAATCCGGTCGCCGTGACATCGAGCGTCACCTCGTTGGCGGTGATGATCGCGCCATCGGCCGGCGCGATGATCGCCAGCTTCATGTTCTCGGCCCCGGGCTGCATGGGCATCATCTCGGGCGTTGCCGCGCTCGCCGCGGCCGTTGTGGGCGCCGTCGTCGGTGCCTGCGTAGCGGCCGGCAGCGCCGTCGGCGTGTCGTCCTCCGTGTCGCTGTCGCCGCACGCGGCGGCGATGAGTGCTACGCCGGCGACGGCCAGCACAAGATGTGGAATACGCACCTTCATTGGAATCTCCCTTCTCTCTCCTCCGGCCAATTTCCTTTGTAGCGTGGATCACACAGACCCGCGCCTCTGTGAGCGGCGTCACAGTGGGCAGGGTCGTCATCCTTGGCGGTTCTCGGGTCGAGCATCGGCTGACCAAAATGGAGGTCGACAGGACAATGCCAGGTCACGGTGTGATCTTGATCACCGAGGGCGACCCGCCGTACCGAATAGGGTGAGTGCAGAACTAGGGCCGGACGGACAGGCAGATGTTGTCCGGAGCCGACCTGCTCGGAAGAAGGAGAACCGGATCGTGAATGCTGAAGTGGCAATAATTGCCGGACTGATTGGCGGCGCGGCGATGGTGGCGATGCTCTATGCGGCCATGTGGTTGCTCCCCGACCAGATACGGATGAATCTTCTCCTTCTCGTGGGCACGATGTTCGCGCCCGCGAGCGGGGCTGCGTACGGCATCGGCTTCATGATCCATATGATGATGAGTGGTGCGTTTGGCCTCGCCCATGGCGCCCTGATCGAGTCGGCCGGTGTCACCTCAGCCGGAGCGGGGGCGGGCTACGGCGCCGTCTTTGGCCTCGGTCACGCCCTTGCGGCAGGAATGGCCCTCGGCATGATGCCGGCGCTCCATCCCCGAATGCGCAAGTCGGAGCACGCGCTTACACCCGCGTTTGCCGGCGGCCCCGGCCCTTCGAACGGAGAACTGCTGGAACCGCCGGGTTTCTTTGGGCTCAACTACCCTCGGATGACGACCGCCGGCTTCTTCGCCTTGCATGTCATGTTTGGCGTCATCGTCGGCGTGGGCTACGGCGCCTGGGCGTAGTCCGTCGGTCCAGGGTTCGAATCCCTGAGGGCGCACCACCAACCTCGCCCTGCCCCGCGCTGATCCCAGTCGACCGGCACGGGCGTGCAATTTCGCTCCCCCGACGCCAACCGGGCACGGCGCTCCCGCGGCCGTCGGCGCTTCCGGGGCCAAAGGGCCCCCGGAATTATGGGCCGGAGGCACCTGCGCGAACCCGCCGCGCGGCCATAGGCTGCCTGAACCTGGAAGAGGCGCCGAGCGGCGGCACGCAACGGTAGACCGTCAAGAGGTACGAACACATGGCGAAGCCAGCGCCGCGTCGCCCGGCGACCGCACGATGAGTGGTCACGAGTGGCTCATCGGGCTCTACGCCCTGAACTTCTCGCTGTTGATGACCCATCAGGTCGACTCCTCCTACTGGGAGGAGTGGGACCTGTTCCACATCCCGGGCGGCAACCAGCTCAACTTGGTATTCAATCTCGTGTTACTGCTCGTCGGAATGGCCGGGTTCGGGTTCCTGGTGGCCGGCCGTGCCGCGGGCGACTACCTCGCGCTCATTCTGGCCGGAGCCGGCCTCTTCGCGTTCTGCATCCACGCCTTCTTTCTCGCCCGCGGCGATCAGCGTTTCAGGCAGCCCGCGTCGCTCGTGCTGCTGATCGCCTTGCTCCCGCTCTCGGTGGCCATGGGCCTAACGTCGGTCGCGCGCTTCTGAGTGTTGGCCACAGCAGCAAGGACCTGGTTATCGAGGCGAGTGTGACTCCCGGTCGTTGCAGTGGGGTGCGCGAAAGCCGCCGGGGTTGATCCCGGCGGCTCTTGATGGATGCTCGCGCGTTGGCCTGAAGTCAGTCCACGCTGATGGTTCCGGTCATCGTCGTTGGGTGGGCGTCGCACACGTAGAAGTAGTTCCCCGCTTCCATCTCCACCTGCAGCGTCTGCTTGATGGGTCCTGACTCGAGTTCAGTCTTGGCCAGGCTCGAACCCGTGGCGTCGGTTCCCTTGAACACGTGGACGTTGTGCGGCACGCCACCGTCCTGGTTGTCGAACTCGATGGTCACCGCCCCGGCGGCCGCTTCGAGCTTGTCGGTGCTGAACAGGATGTCCTTGCCGACCAGCGCCAGCGTGCTCGGCTTCGCCGCCACTGCCTCCGTCGGCGCGGCGGTGGGGGCCGCCTGCGTCGCCGCCGGGGCCGGACTGTTGGCGCTCGGTTCGTCGCTGTCGCTATCTCCACCACAAGCCGCCGAGCCCAACAGCACCAGGGCTGCTCCAGCGGCTACCACCGTGATCTTCATTCGCAACTGCATGTTCTCCTCCTCCTGAATACACGAACGGTGACCGATGCCGCTCGTGCCCGTTTATCCGTCATCTTCAGCTTGCCCGGCGCGCCCAGAGCGAGCCGCTCATCGCACACAGTCCGGCAAGACCCAGTGCGAGCGCTAGCAGTGTGCGCAGCATGTGGTCGGAGCTCCCTGCGCCGTCCCCCGCGTCCGGTAGCAGCGTTCCTTCGGCCACCGCCTTCACGATGATCGTGCCGGTCTGTCCCTGGCCCGCGTGCAGCGTGCACTTGTAGCTGTAGCTGCCTGCCGACTTGAACGTGAATGTGTAGCTTTCTCCGCTGTTCATCAGCTGCTTCGACGCCCACACACCGCTGTCGGCAGTCGTGTTGTGAGGAGCGTTGCCCTTGTTCGTCCACCGGATCGTGTCCCCGACGGCGATGGTCGTCGCGTTCGGCGAGAACTTGAAGTCCTGCATGGAGACATCCACCGTCATCGGGGCGCGCGAGACGGCCCGCGGGCCCGCTGCCGCGCCACCAGCCGACGCTGCCTCGATGTTCGCCGATTCCTCTGCCGCCGCCGGGGCTGTCGCCGCGGCGGCCGGCACCGTTGGCGATGCAACCGCTGAGGTCACAGCGGTGGGGCTGCTGCCATCCTGCACCACGGTGATGGTGCCGGTCTGGACGTCCGGGTGGATCTCGCACTTGTAGTTGTACGTCCCCGCGGTGTTAAAGGTTTTGTCGAACGAGCCTCCGTTGGCGACAATGCTGGAATCCCAGTTGCCGCTCGAGGTTGAGGTGTGCGGGGTGCCACTGTTGTTCACCCAGCGCACCGTGTCGCCCACGCGAACGGTCAGGGCGGCCGGCTCGAACAGGTAGTTCTTCATCTGCACCGTCACCGTGTCCGGAAGCGGCGTCGGGGAAAGCGTCGGAGTGGCTGAGGGCGGCGTCGTGGGTGACGGCACCGGCGTGTTCGTCTGGGTCGGCGTCAGGGTCGGTTCCGCGGTGTTGGTCGCCGTCGAGCCCGGCGGGGGGGTGTTCGTGATGGTAGGGGTGTTGCTCGGCGTCGCCGTATCGGGAGCCTGCACCGTCACCTTGCCCACCATCATGCCCGCGGCGATGTTGGCATCGACCACCGTGGGATCCGCGTCCGCGCGCGCTGCGTGCAGGCTACAGAAGTAGGTGAATGTGCCGGACGCGCTGAAAGTGTGGCTGAAGCTGCTGTTCGCCGTCCCGCTCTTGAGATTGGGCGAGTTCCAGACGGCCACGTCGGGTGCGGACTCCTCGAACGACGTGATATCGTGGAACTTGGCGTCGGCTGCGCTGTTCCACGTCACGGTGTCGCCCTCTGAGATCGTGATGGCGGCGGAGTTGTACTGCTGGACGCCGATGGCGCCGCCTCCATTCGTCTCGCCGATAGTCACGGTGGTTGTTGCGGCGCCCGCGGGCTGCGGCCGGGCCGCGGACGGCCAGAATGCGACCACCCAGGCCGCGCTCAGCAGGACCACGCCAAACACACCGAGTACCCGGCGGGAAACTGCTAGCGACATCGTGGCGGTCCGGAATCTGATTTGGGTGTTCATGGCTCCATCTCCTTGTTCACAGACAGTCTCCGTCACGCGCGAACCCGCCACAGGTTCGAAGTGGCCTTATCGGGTCGGGCATATGTACCGATCGGCATCGACCAAGGTCGATCTGTCAGCAAAACCCGCGTCTGGGCTGCATTGTGAGCGGCGTTTCCGGCGTACAATCGGTGCGTGAGCAATCAAGTGACGACAGCGGAGGGGGCCAGCCCCGCAGGTTCAGGCGAATCTGGAGCGCTTCGAGATCTGGCGCTTCGCGGCATGCGAGCCGTGGCAGCGCCGATGCGCCGTCTCAGCTTCTCGCAGCAGTTCATGCTCTTCGGCCTCGTCGTGCTGGTGGTCGGGGCCTTTGTCATTGGCCGGTGGGTTTCGCAGGAGATCGAGCAGGGCGTCGTCGACCGGACGGCAGGGGTGACCGCGCTATACGTAGATAGCTTCATGAGTCCGAATCTTCAGGAGCTGGAAGACAGCCAGACCATCTCCCCTGCCTACTTCAGCCGCCTGGATTCCCTGCTGACCGAGAGCGAGCTGGGACAGGAGATAGTCTCGTTCAAGGTGTGGTCGCTCGACGGACGGGTCCTTTATGCGCGCGACCGGTCGCTTGTCGGATCCCAGTTCCCGCTGGAGGACGACCTGCAGGGCGCCATTCAGGGTCGGGTTGTGGCGGCCATGTCGAACCTCGACGCGGAAGAGAACGCGTCCGAGCGCGCTATCGCAGACCGCCTGTTGGAAACGTACGCTCCGGTCCGGTCTCACAATAACAATGACGTGATCGGCGTGATGGAGTTCTACATGTCTCCTGATCAGCTCGAGGAGGACGTGGCGGACTCGCAGATGAAAGGGTGGCTAATCGTCGGCACCAGCACCATCGTCATGTATCTCCTGCTCGTGGGTATGGTGAACGGTGCGTCCAGCACCATCACGCGACAGAACCGAAATCTGCGCGATCTGCTCGAGCGCAACGCCGAGCTGGGCGAGCGCGTGCGCATGGCCGCTGCCAGCAAAGCCGAGACCGACGAGCAGGTCATGATGCGTATCGGCCACGAGCTGCATGACGGCCCGGCGCAGGACCTGGGTTTGGCGCTCCTGCGGCTGGACGACTTGCGTCAGGCCTGCGATGCGTGCGCGGCAGTCACAAAGCCGCCCCAGGACTTCGAGGCTATTCGCGACGCGATGGACCGCGCGCTCCATGAGCTGCGCGACATCGCTTCCGGCCTGCGGCTCCCGGAACTGCAGGCGCTCTCAGTCGAACGTGTCGTCGTGAGGGCCATCGACGAGCACAAGCGCAAGAGCGGGGCGAGCGTGCACTTCTCCTCAGCTATCGAGAAACTCCCTGCGGACGTGGATACTGCTCACAAGATCGCCCTGTACCGGGTCACGAAAGAGGCTCTGCACAACGCCTGGAAACACAGTGGGGTCAACGAGGCATCCGTATCCCTGACCGCTGACGCCGGCTGGTTGCGGCTGGAGATCAGCGACCCCGGTGCGGGATTCGATCCCGGCCGCGTCGATACGCGCACATCGCTGGGCTTGCGTGGCATGCGCGAGCGGATCGAGTTGCTCGCGGGCCAACTCTCGGTTGAATCGCACTCCAAGACAGGTACAGTGGTCACGGCCCGCGTACCCTATACCCAAAGGGCGAATTGATGGACAAAATCCGCATCCTCCTCGTCGACGACCACGCGCTATTCCGCGAGGGCGTGAAGCACACGCTCACCCGCCACGAGGAGTTCGAGGTGGTGGCCGAGGCCGGCGACGCGGCGAGCGCACTCGACCGCGCGCGGGCGTTCCTGCCGGACATCGTCTTGCTGGACATCAACCTGCCGGATCGGGCGGGCGTCGACGTCGTAAAGGATCTGCAGGCGGAGTTGCCGTACTGCAAGGTGATCATGTTGACGATGCTGGAGGACAACGACTCCCTCATGGCGGCCATCACGAATGGCGCGCGGGGATATGTGCTGAAGGGCGTCGCCGGCGACGAGCTCGCGCGGATCGTCCTCTCAATTCATGCCGGAGAAACCTACGTGACCCCCGCCATGGCCGCTCAGCTCCTCACCGAGCTTGCGCACCAGGAACACGCCGCCGCGGACCCGCACCACCAGCTCACCGAGCGGGAGCATGCCATCCTGGAGTTGGTAGCGGACGGCAAGACGAACAAGGAGATCGGCGCCGTGATGTTCTTGACGGAGAAGACCGTCAAGCACTACATGACCAACATCCTCCAGAAGCTGCAGGTCCGCAACCGCGTCGAGGCCGCGCTCAAGGCGCGGGACATCCGCCCCCACTGATTCCAGCCGCTCACCGATAGCTCCAAAGGAATGTGCCTCAAGGTACAGGTCGATGCCGCCTGGGAGCGCCAAACGGCCCTCCTCCAGGCGGCGATGTTCCCCTTCAACGCAAGACCTAGGTCAACGGAAACGTAGACCATCGATCGCAGTCGCCGGAGGTGCGTCTTCTTAGGATCAGGTTGAACACGTAGATCCGCGGAACTTCCTCGAGGGAGCACCAACCAGCGGGTCGCGAACCGGAACACCTGATAGGGAGGAAGGCGAGTCATGGGAACTATTGGAAGCATCCAGCGTTTGCTCAGGGTCATGCTGCCGCTCGCCGCATTGGCGCTTGTTGCCACCGTCGTTTCGAACGGCGGCGGAATCAACTCCGCCAGCGCGGCCACGACGACCGTGACCGTGGGCCAGACCAACGGCGGTGGCGCAACCGGCGTCAACCAGTTCAACGCCGCCGCAATCACCATCTCAGCGGGCGATACCACCCAGTGGAACAGCGCGCTGGACAACCGCTCGCACGACGTCACGTCATATGCCGAGACGGTGCCCGGCACGCCTGACTGGCAGTCGCCGACGCTGCGCAGCGGCACGGCGAACACGACCTTCAGCCGCGTGTTCAGTACGGCGGGTACCTACACCTACTACTGCTCGCTCCACGCGAGTCAAAGCGATGCGGCCCCAGGGGTCATCGACGCCAACATCGCGTCCGGCATGATGGTCGGTAAGATTACGGTCAACGCTCCCGCGCCCGACACCACGGCCCCCGCGGCCAGCGCGGTCGCCGCGTCGCCGAACCCAACTGATGGCGCTTCGAGCGTTGCCCTCACGGCGACCATCGCGGACTCGGGTACGCCTCTCGGCACGATCGCTTCGGCGCAATACCGCGTCGACGGCGGAAGCCCCGTCGCCATGTCCGCCGTGGACGGCACCTTCAACGGCTCGTCCGAGAACGTCACGGCAAACGTTCCCGTTGGCGCTCTGAGCCTCGGCAACCACGTTATCGAGGTGCGCGGCACCGACCTCGCCGGCAACATCGGCGCGTATGTCGCACTGTCCGGCGGCCTCAACGTGACCGCCCCGCCGGCAGGTGCGGTCCAGGCCACCATCAATGTCCAGGGTGGCGCTCTCACCAATACCGCCCAGAACATCGCCTTCCCGGCCGTCGCCCTCAGTGGCGCCGACCAGACCGTGCTCGCGGCAGCGGCCGCATGGCAGGCCAAGGATGCCCGCGGCACCGGCGATGGGTGGAACGTGACAATCGCGTCCACAAACTTCACCGGCGCCGGCACCATCGGGGTCGCCAACTTCAAGTGCAAGCAGGACCAGGCGGATATCGTGACGGTTTCGGGCAACACCGCCCCGAACTCGATGGTAACCACCTTCCAGTCCCTGAGTGGCACGCCGCTCAAGCTGCTCCAGGCCACTGGCGGCGCTGGTATGGGTACGTACGACTACACGCCGGACTTCCAGCTCACGGTTCCGGCCAGCACGGCGGCGGGTTCGTACACCGCAAACGTCACGGTCAGCATCAATAGCGGGCCGTAGTCAGGGCCCATAGTGAGTCCAGTCAGCTTAGTCAGTCGCCCCCGGGGTACTCTGTACCCTGGGGGCATACCCATCGGCGAGAAATGTGGAGAGCGGGACCGGAGTAGTGACAGACTCAATTTACTGGGGTACCGCCGGCGACCGAGGCCGCCTGGCGGTGCGCTTCGCGGTCGTAGTTTTCAGTCTGTGCCTGCTTTCCATCCTCGGACTCCGCGCTGCCGTCGCTGATTCAACCGGCTTCCGTAACCCGTCAGCTCAGACCGCCGCGACGGGCGGCGATGGTAACGGGTACGAAACGAATCCCACCCAGGCCTTCACGGACGCGAATGGCGAAACGGAAGACAGAGATAGTGGCACCAACGGCAACCTCTCCTGCACCGATGCCGGCAAAGACCGGCATCTTTTCTACAACTACGGGTTCACGGTCCCGGCCGGCGCTACGATCAATGGCATCGAGGTCTTGGTGGACGCGAGGCTTGACTCAGCGACCGGATTCATATGCGTGCAGCTCTCCTGGGATGCTGGCGCAACCTGGACCACCGCGAAACAGACCACCAACCTCACAAGCTCCTTCGCCAACTATACGGTGGGCGGGACGGCTGACACCTGGGGGCGCACGTGGTCATCTTCGGACCTATCAAACGCGAACTTCCGGCTCCGCGTGATAAATGTCGCCAACAACACGTCCGCCCGCTTCCGGCTCGACTGGATCCCGGCGCAGGTTCACTACACCCCGGCAGCGCCTCCAGATACGATCGGGCCCACCACGAGCAACGTCGCCGCCTCGCCGAATCCAACCGCAGGCGCCGCTTCGGTCACGCTCACGGCGAATATCAGCGACGTCGGGCAGGGCGGATCGAGTATCGCCGCTGCCGAGTATTTCCTGAACTCAGCGGGAGCGCCCGGCACCGGCGCGTCGATGTCCGCCGCCGACGGGGCGTTCAACTTACCGACAGAGGCCGTCACCGTGCTGCTCTCAACCGCCGGGCTGGCGGCGGGGGATCACCAGGTCTTCATCAGGGGCCGCGACGGCGCGGGCAACTGGGGCAGCGCCAGCTCCACGGAGCAGACCATCGGCGGGGGTGCAAACCTCTCCCTATCCGCACAACCCGTGTCCTTCGGCAGTGTCAACATCAACGGCAGCGACCAGCTGCTGATGGTGGCTTCACCGCCCTGGCGCGCGAGCGATGGGCGCGCGTCCGGTGATGGCTGGCACGTCACCGTCCAGTCGACGGACGTCATCGCCGCCCTGGGCACGATCCCGGCCGGCAACCTGAAGGTGCAGGTGAAGCAGTCGGGCATCACGACCATCTCGGGCAACGCGCCTCCGGTCTCCCTCGCTACGTCGTACCAGCCGCTCTCGTCTTCACCGTTGAAGCTCATCGCCGCGGCACCAGGCACCGGTATGGGTACATATGACTTCGCGATGGAGTTCGAGCTGATGCTGCCGGCCAGCGCCTATGCCGGTGAGTACACGGCGTCGCTCACGACAAGCATCAATAGCGGACCCTGAGGAGCACGCCATGACCCACCTTCGCACAGCCGGCATAAGCGCCATGATCATCGTCGTCATGCTACTGGGCGCGCTCGGCGGTGGGACACACGCAGGCGCACAGGGCAGCGTCCAATTCAGCATCCAGCCCGACCGGGATACCGGCCAGGAGGATGCGTACTTCACCTACACCGCGAAGGCCGGGGATACGATCAGCGACGAAGCGCTCGTTATCTCCACTGGCAGCGAGGCCGTCACGTTGAAGCTCTATGCCGCGGACGCGATCACGGCGATTGGCGGTGGGACGGCCTTCGCTGGACTGGACGAGGACCGGACGGGCGTGCGCGCATGGGTGCGTTCATCGCTCGCCGAGGTCTCGCTCACCCCCGGCGGGCGTCAGACCGTTCCGTTCACGGTGGTGGTCCCGGCCGACGCCGCCCCCGGCGATCACATCGCCGGCCTCGTGGTGGAAGCGCCACCGAAACAGGGCCAATCAGGTGGCGTGCAGACGTCCGTGACGGAGCGCGTTGGCGTCGCCGTCGTGGTTCGAATAGCTGGCGAAGCGCGCGAGGAACTGGCGCTCGGCGGCATCTGCCTCAACCAGGAGACCGGCAGCAACTACTTTCAGGTGCCTGTCGCCAACAACGGCAACATCCTGTCGCGGCCTTCGGGGGAGTTCATCCTGCAGCGCCAGGGTGGCTCGGAGGTGTTCCGCAAACCCATCGTCCCGGCCACCATCCTGCCACAGGATGCAACCTTCCTCCGCATCGATGCCCCCGCCGATCCCGGCGAGGGTCGCTACACCGCGATCGTGCACCTGAATCAGACCGACGGGCGAGTCGCCGAGGAGTCCAGCGATATACGCATTCGCGATGAAAAGGTGAACGGCTGCCAGGCGACCGACGCCATCCCCGCCGCAACCGCCGTCGTGCTCGGCGAGAATGTGGTGCGCGACGAAGGCGACGGGGGCGGCCTTCCGCTCCTGACGCTGAGCCTGATCGGCATTGTGGTGCTGCTGGCACTGCTGCTCATCGCGAGCGAGATCCTGCGGCGCCGTCGGCGTTCCATAGCCCGCTGAGCGCGGTCGCTGCGGGCTATGCGGGCTGCTGGGACAGTGGCTGTCAGCGTGTTTCGCGCGCGCCGTAGTACGGCATTACCACCTGGCCGTCGGTGCGCTTGCCGCCGGTGGCGGCGGCCGCGCCGACCATGGCAACGGTGATGGGGGCGATGATGTCCGGGTCTGTCAGGACGTTCACGCACGCCGGACGCCCGGAAGCGAACGCGCGATCGAGGGCCGGGATGATGTCCCGGGGATCTTCCACCAGCTCGCCGTGACACCCGAAGCCTTCGGCGGCGCGGTCGTAGCGCACGACCCCCAGCTCTGAGACGACGGTGCGCCCTTTGCCGTACATGAGTTCCTGGCCGTGCTTCGACATGCCCCACTGCTGGTCGTTGTTGACGACCACCACCACCGGCAGTCCGTGGCGCGCCAGCGTATCGAACTCCGCGAAGTTCAGGCCGACCGAGCCGTCGCCCGTGATGCAGACCACCCGGCTGTCCGGGTGCGCGACCTGCGCGGCCACAGCGAACGGGATGCCCGTGCCCAGGCAGCCGAGGTAGCCGTGCGAGAGCCAGTGGCCGGGACGCCTGATTGTCGACGAGGACTCGGCCCAGAATGAAGTCTCGCCGCCGTCGGCCACCAGCACATCACTCTCACGGTCCAGGTATGCCGCCAGGTCCCGCGCGAGCTGGTGCGAGTGAATGGGACGGTGGTCGTCCGCGTACGAGGCGTTGAGCAGCGTGCGCATCGCGTTCCGGGCGCCCTGCAGCGCCGACGTCCATGCTTGCCGATCAGGCCACCGGTGGTCGCCTGCGCCGTTCAGCAGGGCGTGCACGACCTGGCCGCAGTCCGCGCCGATGCCGAGTTCGATCCGCCTGTTGCGCCCGATCTCCTCAGGCTCGACATCCACCTGGAAGACCGTGGCCGTCGGCGGAATGAAGGGTCGCCCCGCGCTGCCCGTGAAGAGGCCGAGCCGCGCTCCCAGCAACAGCACGACGTCCGGACCCTGATCGGGCGGAAGCGTGGCGAGTGTCATGAAGCCACCGCCCGAAAGACGGTGGTCCTCGGGAAGTGCCGCGCGGCCTCGGCCGTTTGCGAGGACGGGAATGCCCGTCGCCTCGGCGAACGCCCGGAGCGCATCCGTTCCCTTGCCGAACCAGACCCCGCCCCCGGCCATGATCAACGGTCGCTGCGCCGCCGCCAGCGCCTGCAGCATGCTCGCGATCGCGTAGGTGGACGCTGCGGGTGGGTCGATGCGTGCGGGGCTTCCAAAAGATGCGTGTCCAGCGTCAGTGTGCGCAAAGAGCACATCGGCAGGAATCTCGAGAAATACCGGCCCCGGGCGCCCCGTGGTTGCCATCCGCAGCGCCTGGCAGAGGTAGTCCGCGAGGCGGTCGATGCGGGTCACCGTGGCAGCCCACTTCGTGACGGGCCGCATCAGGTCCAGTTGCGAAAACCCACCCTGAAGAGGAAGACGCTCGTCGTCCGAGAGCGGACTGCGGCCGCCGATCACCAGGATGGGAACGCAGTCGACGTAGGCGTTCGTGACGGCCGTGACCACATCCGTCACGCCGGGACCGGCGGTAACGATGGCGACGCCCACGTTGCCCGTCGTACGTGCCCAGCCATCGGCCGCGTGACCGGCCGCCTGCTCGTGACGCGTGTCGACGAGGCGAAGCCCGCGATCAAGCGCCGATTGGAAGATGGCGTCCAGGTGGCCGCCGTGCAGCGTGAAGACCGTGGTGACGCCGTGGTCCAGCAGCGTGCGCACGACGATCTCGCCCCCATCGATGGTCGCGGTCTGCTGGTGATTGGTCATGGACCTGGCCGGCGCGCTCATATGACGGCTACGTTAGCAGCGAGGCCACGCGCTTGCTCCTGTCGAATGGCCCCGCACGGATGGGCCGTTCGCCCCGATCTCACAGCGGTCAGTGGCCCGGAACGCGTTCCAAAATGCGCTTGTCGCCAGCCGGTGCCAACCATTTGGCCACGAGGACTGAGCCGTCTGGCCCTCCCAACGGCGCCGCCTGGGCCGCATCATGCTGCACACGAACATATGACGTTGGGAGGCAACATGGACACCGTAGCCGGAACACTCATCAACCTCACCGAGCGGGCCGAGGATCACATCGTCTCTCTGCTGAGCGAACGCGGCGCGGAGCCGGGGCTCCTGCGGGTGTTCGTCGCTGGCAGAGGCTGCTCCGGGTACCAGTACGGCATGGAGGTCGAAGAGCGCGAAGGCCCCGGCGATGTGCTGGTGGCGGCGCGCCGGGTGAAACTCGTGGTCGACCCCGTGAGTGCGCCGCTGCTGCAGGGGGCGGAGATCGACTTCGTGGAAGACGTCATGGGCTCCGGATTCGTCATCGCAAACCCGAACGCCGCGCCTTCGTGCTCATGCGGCGCGCAGTCGGGCGATGGCTCCCAGAGGTGTTGCTGACCGGAGGCTTCACGTGGGTCGGGTAGACATCACCTTCGATAGCGGCGGTCAGCAGGTCGCTGGGTGGTTCTACGCGCCCGATGGCGCCGGGCCGGAGCCGTGGTCCTGCGTGGTGATGGGCCATGGATTCGCAGCCGTCAAGGAAGCCCGGCTCGATGCGTTTGCCGAGCGGTTTGCGGAGGCCGGCCTGGCTTGCCTGGTCTTCGACTACCGCCATTTCGGCGCCAGCGGGGGTCAGCCACGGCAGGTCATAAACATCCGCAAGCAGCAGGAGGACTGGCGCGCCGCGATCGCGTACGCGCGTACCAGGTCCGATGTCGACCGTGGTCGTGTGGCGCTGTGGGGGACGTCGTTCGGCGGAGGACACGTTCTTGATGTCGCGAAGAAAGATCACGGCATCGCAGCTGCCGTCCTGCATCTCCCTCTGGTGGATTCGCTGGCTGCGGCGAAAGGCGAGGGTCTCGGGCAGTCATTGCGGCTCGGTCTGGCCGGACTGCGCGACGAACTGCGCCGGTTGCTCCGGCGGCCGCCACACCTGATCCCCGTAGTGGGGCCGCCCGGAACGCTGGCCGTGATGACGACACCGGAGGCCGAGCCCGGCTATCTATCGATCGTGCGCGATGCGCCGTCCTGGCAGAACACCGTCGCCGCGCGCATCGCCCTGGAGATGGCGCTGTTCCGGCCTGGCCGCAAGACCGCTAGCGTCTCTTGCCCATCGCTATTTGTGGTTGGCATGCACGACACAGTAACCCCGCCGGAGGCCACGCTGCGGACGGCCCTGCGGACTCCGGGCGCGAGGCTTATGGGATTGCCGACCGGCCATTTCGACGCGTACTTGGGGGATGCGTTCGAAGAGGCCGTAACGGCCGAGGCTGCCTTCCTGGTACAGCACCTGGCACCGGCAGGCCGGCGCGCGGCAGGTTCCGCATCCGAGGCGATCCCTGCAGCATGGAGCCGAGGCGCTTGAGGTTCTCCGCCAGGAGCCGTGTCTGGTCTTGGCGCAGCCCCGCGGTGAGAGCCAGCGCGTACGAACGCCACATCGATTCCTGTCCGTAGAACGCCGCCCTGCCCAGGGGGGTGAGGGCGACGCGCCGCGCCCGGCGGTCGGCGGGGTCCACGACCATGTCGATGAGCCCGAGTGCCTGCATGCGCTTCGTGATGGACGTGATATGGGCGGGATGGACCTGGGTCCTTTGGGCCACCTCCGAGAGACGCGGCGGCTGCCCGTACTCGGCCAGCACCTGCAAATAGCGAAGCTGCGTGACCGAAAGGTGGAAGATCTTCCACTCATTCAGGCGCCGCGCGTCGATCAGCGCCAGAAGGCGCAGGCCGATGTCCATGAGGCTGTCCGGCGCCGCCGATGTTTCTTCTATTTGGAGAGAGTGCAAGGTAGCTCCTCCTGCGGGGCCGGGGGGCCATGCATGTGCCACAGACTAGCGCCGGTGGGGCCGGGCCATGCAGAGCCTGATGGACCCGGTGTAGCCTGCCTTTTGGCAGGTGCACGGCCCGGTTGCCGACTCGGAATGATTCGGTTGCTCCTGCGTCGCCCTGCCCCCGGCTCGAGCGCGCCGTAGTCCTCTCCCCGGAACGACGTGCACGGAACGCTGCGTTTGCTGCCCTGCCCGACATGCGGCCCCGCGTCATCCTTCCATTCGGCCCTTACCGCGCCCCGCCGCCTTTTCCATGCTTTGCGTACCCGGCGGAAAGAAGGAATCACCGTGGCCACACTTCGGCCTGTCGCAGGCGCCGGAACCCACGACGCATCGGCCCAACCGTACCGCGACCAGCTCGCCTTCGACCGCTGGGGGTGGGGGAGCCACTGCGTCGACTGCTATCCAAGCAACTGCCCCTACCGCGTCTATGTGAAGGACGGCGTCATTGTCCGCGAAGAACAGTCGGGCTCATTCGACGTGGTGGAGCCGGGCGTTCCCGACATGAACCCCATGGGCTGCCAGAAGGGCGGCTCCTGGAGCAGGCTGCTGTACGGCGGCGAGCGCATTCTCCACCCGATGCGGCGCGCCGGCGAGCGAGGAGAGGGGCGATGGACCCGCATCTCCTGGGACGAGGCGCTCACCGAGATCTCGGAGAAGATGCTCGACACGATCCAGCACGAGGGCCCGGAGAGCATCGTGCGCGTCGGTACGCCGGGGCAGGGGGGTGCACAGAGCATCGCCCTTGGCGGCGCGATCTTCAACAAGCTGGGCTGCACGACCACGGACGTGCAGGGCGAGATCAACGACTGGAGTCCCGGCGTCTACGCGACGTTCGGCCGGTTTGACCCCTGCGCCAGCAACGACGACTGGTTCCACTCCGACGTTCTGGTCATCTGGGGAAACAATCCCGCCTACAGCGACATCCCCCTCTACCACTACATCACCGAAACCCGATACCACGGCGCGCAGGTGGTGGTGATCGCCCCCGACTTCAGTCCTTCGGCCGTGCACGCCGACCTGTTCGCACCGGTGCGCATCGGGTCGGACGCCGCGCTGGCGCTGGCGATGTGCCGCGTCATCATCGACGAACATCTCATGGACCGGGGGTTCGTACGCGAGCAGACGGACCTGCCCCTGCTGGTCCGGCGGGACAACGGGAGATTCCTGCGCCAGTCCGACCTCATCGAGGGCGGCCGCGACGACATATTCCATGTGTTCGACAAGACGGACCAGCGCGTGGCGGAAGCGCCTCGCACGCTCGACCTGGGCGCGCTGGTGCCCGCGCTCCAGGGGACGTTCACGGTGACGTTGAAGGACGGCGCTCAGGTGGACGTGAGCCCCGCGTTCGTGCTCCTGGTCGAGAAGCTCCGGGAGTTTCCTCCGGAAGCCGCTGCGGGCGTGTGTGGCGTCCACGCCGACGTCATCCGGCGCCTGGCGCGCATGGTCGCTGGCGGCAAGACACACATCCTGGACGGCTGGACGTTCGGGAAGTCCTACCACGGCGATCTCATCGAACGTGCGATGTGCCTGGTGCTGGCGCTGACCGGCAACTGGGGGAAGCAGGGCGCGGGAATCCGCAGCTGGGCGGTGGGGATGTTCGACGGGATGTTCACCTGGTCCGCAAAGGCCAAACCCGGGGTGGAGGCGGCCCGCCAGATGCAGGCCGGGCTCAACGCCATGACGGCTGGCGCGCTCGAGCAGGACCCAACGCTGACCGAGGAACTCATCGTGCACGAGATGGGGTATCGCGGCGCGGCGATGGGCGGCAACGTGCCCCCGGCATTCTTCTGGTTCAACCACTGCGGTTACCGGGAGATCTGGGACCGGCCCGGCTGGGGCGATCCGGCGATGAAGCGGACCCTGTCGGAGTACGTGAAGGAGGCCATCGACCGCGGCTGGTGGGGCGGCGCGCAGTACCCGGCGCCGGACTCCTCTCCGCGGGTGCTGTTCGAGATCGGCGGTAACCTGCTACGCCGGCAGCGCGGGGGGCAGCAGCAGTTGTTGAAGCACCTCTGGCCGAAGCTGGAACTCGTCGTCTCGCTCGACGTACGCATGACGACGACAGGCCTGTGGTCAGACATCGTCCTGCCCGCCGCCCATCACTACGAGAAGCCGAACTTCCCCTACACGACGCCGGATGTGATGAACCTCACACTCTCCGACCGGGTGGTGGAGCCGCCCGACGACGTCAAGAGTGAATGGCAGTTCACGCAGGCGCTGGCAAACAAGCTTTCGGAGCGCGCGGTCGCGCGCGGCTTCACGTCGTTCCAGTCGCGGCTTGGCATGCCGGTCCGGCTCGATAACCTTTACAACGAGATCACAAAGGACGGGCACTACGCCGAGGACGACACCGTCATCAATGAGATGGTGATCGACTCCGCGGCAGCGGGAACGCTGCCGGAGGAGACGACGCTGGAGACGCTTCGTGAGACCGGGTACGTGCGCTTCACCGCGTGGGGCCGGTCGCCCATGGCGCTCGCGCAGGCATCAGACCTCAAGCCGCATGAGACGCATTCGCCGTTCCGCTGGCAAACCGAGAAGAAGCAGCCGTTCCCCACGCTGACGCGGCGCGCCCAGTTCTACATCGATCACGACTGGTTCCTGGAGGCCGGCGAAGAGCTGCCCACGCATAAGGAGCCACCATGGCAGGGTGGCGACTACCCGCTGGAGATCACGGGCGGGCATCCCCGCTGGAGCGCGAACTCAACGAACATGACCAACCGGATCATCCTGAACACGCATCGAGGCAAGCCGACCGTATACGTGAACGACCGCGACGCCGTCGCGCGTGGGATCGTTGATGGCGACGATATCCGCGTCTTCAACGACGTCTCGGAGGCCTTCGTCGAGGCGCGCGTGACTCCATCCGTCCGCCCGGGTCAGCTGATCATGTACAACGGGTTCGAGCCATACCAGTTCGAGGGTTGGCGCGACACGGCGAACGTCGAGCCTGGGATGGTGAAGTGGCTGCACTTCGCGGGCGGATACGGCCACCTGCGCTACCGCGCCATTCACTGGCAGCCGGTGCCCATCGACCGTGGTGTGCACGCGAACATCGAACTCGCACATTCCCGCTGACGAAGCGGAGCCAGCCTGCCGATTGAAGCAGCAAGTGCGACATTCGGAGACAGAGAGCGGGCGCCCCTCGCGAGGCGCCCGACCGTCTGTCGTCCGAAATGACCGTCCGTTCGTTTTAGGCGGTGACCTTTCGCACATCGGCCCTGGTGCCGCGGCAGGCCGGAGCAGGCTGCCACTGGTTGGGCCAGTACTTCAGGTGGCCGTAGCCGCCTGCCAGGTGGAGCCACTTGATCATGCCCGGCTCGATGTCCGAGGGGCCGTCCCAACTCGGGAACTGGTACGGCTCCCAGCCGTTGTACATGATGATCTGCCCCGGCCTCGCCGAAGGCGAAAGCTTCAGCGGTGTGCGGTACGAGCCCATGTCGTTGAACACCTCGACCACTTCATTGTCGAAGACGTCCCGGGCTGCCGCGTCCGAGGGGTTCATGATGAGGTGCGGCTCCCCACGGTGAGTCTGCAGCATCATCTTGTTTACGATGTTCGCCGAGTGGACGCTCCAGCGGTTGTGCCCGCTGGTGATCAACAGCGGATAGTCCCCGCCGGACTTCGGCGGGTCCTTGTGGCGCGGCAGCTGCTCGTCGGCCTCAAAGAACCAGTCGTGATCGATGTAGAACTGCGCCCGCCGCGTCAGCGTCGGGTACGGGAACTTCTTCTCTACGTGGTGGCGAAGCGGCGCGAAGGTGCTGTCGGCCTCGATGTCGCTGGCCTGGCCGAGCGCCCGCGCGTTCATGCCAAGCCCGGTGAAGCGAATGAATCCCTTCTCGCGCACCGTCTCCAGACTCGATCCTTCAGGCAGCGCACCGGTAATGATCGTGTCCTTGATCATCTCGTCGGCCAGGTCGTCCTCGGTGGCGTACGCATCGTTACAGGAGTAGCGCTCGTACAGGTCGTCGAGGCGACGCTCGACGCCGGTGGCGTCCTTGTAGGTCACGAAGCCCCGGGCCTTCGCCCGCGCGGCGACGGCCTTCGAGAGCAGGCCGAATATTTCCAGCTCGTTCTTCGCCTCGTCGATGGGTGGGATCACCTTGTCGCAGAAGGTCAGGTTCAGGGTGTGCGTGCTGGGAATGCCAAAACTGATCTTCTCGTACTGCGCGGCGATGGGCAGAACGTAGTCCGAGTGCAGCGCCGTCGCGCTCATCCGGTAGTCCATCGTGGCGATCGTCGTGAGCTTTGGCCATAGGTTCGTGAGCAGCATCTTCCTGCCGCCGCGCGTCCGCCGCAGCGCGTTGCCCCCGCACTCGATGAATACGCGCGGCTCCGGGTTCTTCGCGGGGACACCGGCCCACCAGCCCTTCTCCAGCGACTCGTTGTAATAGTCGTCGAAGGGACGCGGCATCTCTGCGTCGTTCCAGTCGGCGCGGTTCCACGTCTTGTCGTAGCCGGCGTGGTTGTACCAGAGGAAGACGGGCGGCACCCACCCGGTCTTACCACCGTTGGACGAGCGCTTGGTGAACTCGATGGTGGCCATCTCCTGGGTCATCGTTGGGTCTTCGGCGCGCACACCCCCCACGAAGCCCTGGTAGCCGTTGTACAGCATCTTCGTCATCTCGGGGCCGGCGGCTGGCTTGGCGGCGGCCATCAGCCAGCCGTCGAACAGCGCGGCGAGCCATGCTTGCACGCCGGTGCCCTTCTTGCCCCAGTTGCCGGTCAGCGCCAGCAGCAGCAACTGCGCCCGCTCGATGAGGTCGCCGTGGTAGTACTTGCCGGCGTTGTTCAGGCTGCCCAGCGTCTTGGTGCGGCCGTGGGCCACCTTGCGCGCGATCTCGCGGATCGTGGCGGGGTCGATGCCACACATCGGACCGGCCTTTTCCGCCGTGTAATCGGCGAGCCGCGGGACGACGCGATCGTACACCGGGCGCGCCGTGACGGTCGTGCCATCCTTTAGCTGCACCTTGACCGACCCGGTGAGAGCGGGATCGACGTCACCCGAGGCGAGCGTGTCGCGCGGCGCAGGAGCGATCTTCCCCGTGCGCGCGTCCAGCCAGAAGAACTGCTCGGCGTGTCCGTCCTCGCGCAGGTCGCTCTCGACGAGGAAGCGCTCATTGTCCTCGCGCACAAGGATCGGAAGGTCGGTCTGCTCCTTGACGAACGCCTCGTCCACCAGCCCCTCTTCGACGACGGTGGCAGCCATGCCAAGGGCCAGCGCGGCGTCAGTGCCCGGCTTCACCGGCAGGTAGTAGTCCGCGTGCATGGCGGAGGGCGAGTAGTCCGGCGCGACGGTTACCACGGTTGCGCCGCGGTAGCGGGCCTCGGTGATGTAATGCTGGTGAGGGATCCGCGTGTACGCCGGGTTCGAGAACCAGATGAAGAACACGTCGGCGTGGAACCAGTCGTCGATGCTGCTCACCGGGTCGAACTTCCCGTAGGTCAGGTAATGTCCGGGCGAGAAGTCGTTCATCTCGGCGTTCAGGTCGGTTGTCAGGCCGCCGATCAGGCCGTAGAAGCGGGTCCGCCCGGTGACGCCCCAGGTGCTCATATTGCAGCCCGAGAGCGCGATCATCGATTCCGGCCCTTGGT
This sequence comes from Chloroflexota bacterium, assembly GCA_016213125.1. Classification (GTDB taxonomy): domain Bacteria; phylum Chloroflexota; class Dehalococcoidia; order DSTF01; family JACRBR01; genus JACRBR01. The sequence goes on from JACRBR010000354.1 coordinate 21,286, forward strand.
CGATGATGCCGTCGATGATGCCGTCCGCGATCTCCTCGCAGGCCTGCTGCCAGGAGATTCGCTCCCACTTTCCGGAGCCTCGCTCGCCCACGCGCCGGGCGGGGAAGTGCAGGCGCTCGCCCCCGGAGATGGTGGAACTCCAACCGGCGCCCTTCTGGCAGCCCATGGGGTTCATGTCGGGGACACCGGCTTCGATGACCGGCATGACGCCGGCCTGCTCCTCCCAGACGATCTCACCGTCGCGCGTGTACACGCGATACGGGCAGTTGCCGGGGTAGCAGTCGATGCAGTGGCTGCCCCACACTACGCGGTCGTAGGAGAAGCGATCACGATACTTTGACTCGGTCGCCTGGCGGCCGAGGTCGGTGACTAGGGTCTGCGCAGGCATGGAACCTCCGTGGGGAGGCCGGTCGCCATCATCGTCGTTTCCATCGAGCCGGCGGACAAGTGCCGGTTATCAGGTCGCCCGGGCCATATGGCCCGCGCCATTGTGCCTGCTGGCCCGAGCCACGCGACTATCGGCTCTACCAGCGGGCTGTACTCGGGCGGAAACTCTGATCACTGTGACGCAAGTGATTCGCATCATCGGGCGGTCGGGTTCCGGCAAGACGACGCTACTGTGCGAAGTGGTGCGTTTCCTTGCGGATGCCGGTCTGCGCATCGCCGTGTTCAAGCACGCGCACCATCGTGTCGATCTCGATCGGAAGGGGAAGGACTCCTTCCGCTTCGCCGAGGCCGGCGCCGCGTTCGTGACCGTCGTCTCGCCGGAGAAGGTCGCGGCATTCGAGGCTGTCACGAGCGGCGAGCCGACGCTGGAGGAGTTGCAGGCCCGTGTGCCCGCCGGGATCGTCCTGATCCTGACAGTGGGGTTCCATGCAGGAGAACCGCCCTACTTCCTGCTGCTTGGAGCGGAGACAGAGCCGGACGAGCGCGCGCATCACGGCGAGCTGCTGGGCGTTATCGGCCGCCGCACCGGGTCCGGGACCGCCGCGATGTTCGACAGGGCCGACGCGGCCGGTGTCGCGCGCGCCATCCTGGCGCATGTCGGCCGGCGCGCAGCAGCCACACCGGACGAGCGGCTGAACGCGCTCCTGCGAGAGGCGAAGGCATATCACGGGCACCTGTGCCCCGGGCAGTTGCTGGGTGTGCGCCTGGCGGTCCTGGGTTGCCGCGCCGTCGGCATCGAAGAGCCTCGCACCTCCAAGAAGCTGATCGTGTGGGTGGAGACGGATCGTTGTGGTACGGACGCGGTGCAGACGGTCACCGGATGCAAGCTGGGCAAGCGCTCGCTCAAGTTCGTGGACAACGGCAAGCTGGCCGCGACCTTCCTGAATACAGAGACGGGCGAGGCGGTGCGCGTGCTGGCTCGCGCGGACTCTCGCGAAAAGGCCGCCGCCGCGTACCCGAACCTCGAGCGGCACGCGGCGCAGATGGAGGCCTACCGCCTGTTGCCGGACGAAGCGCTGTTTGCCACGGAACCTGTACAGGTGACGCTGGGTGAGTTGGATCGGCCGGGCAAGCCGCAGATTCGGGTGACCTGCACCGCCTGCGGGGAAGAGGTGAGCGACGGGCGCCACGTGCAAGGCGACGATGGCCCACTGTGCCGTTCCTGCGCCGGCGGTGCCTATTACGTGGCGCTGGGCAGCAGCGGCGATGTGAAGTCGGAGGCGCGATGGTAACCGCAGTCCGTGTCTCGGCATCAGACGACGCTCTGCTCAATCCGGAAGGAAGCGGCTGGCGTGGGATCGGCCTTGAGCGTATCGAGCTGACCCCGACGCCCATCGTCCTCCAGCCGTCGGAGTACGTCCAGAATAAGTGGGAGCCCCTGGGCCACGGCGCGACGCCGGAGGTCCGGGTGGCGGCCGCGCACAACGGGACGGCCATCTTCTTCAGGATGGAATGGGACGACCCCACCGACAACAGCCAGCCGAACGACATGGCCGATTTCCCGGACCAGGCTGGTGTCATGATGCCGGTCAAGCAGGACGCGCCGATCACGGAAATGGGCCTCCCCGATCAGCCCGTCAACATGTGGCTGTGGCGCCCCGATATGGAAGCGCCTCTGTATGTGACCTCGACGGGACGCGGCACCTCAGTTCGCCAGCCCGATACCCCGCTCTCGGGCTCGGGCATTTGGAGCGACGGGGTCTGGCGCGTGGTGGTTTCACGGCCCTTCAACGTGTCAATGCCGGCGGGCATCGTGGTCCCGCTCGCCCCAGGTGTCAGCCACAAGTGCACCTTCGCCGTCTGGCAGGGTGCGGCCAAGGAGCGCGGCGGACTCAAAGCCTTTCAGGCAACCTGGCAGCCGCTGGAGGTAGAACGATGACCGTCGCACCCGCCGTTGAGATCGATGAGGCGACCGCCGCGCGGTTCGCCATGTACCACAGCCTGACCGCCGCGTTGGAGTTCCCGTCGCGGACATTCTGGGAGGACGTCGGCTGCCGCGCGTTCGCTGACGGCGTTCAGGCGCTGATCGAAGGGCTTCCCTACGAGCTGTCGCGCGATCTTCCGCTGAAGGGGCTGGCCGGGAGCGGCGACTACGTCGACTTCCAGGGAGAGTACATCCGGCTGTTCGACGTCGGCGCCGTGCGGCCACCTTGTCCGTTGTACGCGGGGGAATGGGGGACGCCCAGGCGGCAAGCGATGGAGGACGCGCTTCGCTTCTACCGCTTCTTCGGCCTGAAGATGAACGAGGACGCGCGGGAACTCCCGGACCACGTGACGGTGCAGCTTGAGTTCATGCAGGTGATGACACACGCGGAGGGCGAGGCGCGCGCGAACAACCAGGACCCGTCGCCGCTCATTCGCGCAGAGCGCGACTTTCTTCAGCGTCACCTGGCGCGGTGGTGGCCCCTGCTCCGCAAGCGGATCCCGAGCCAGCAGCCGTCCGCCTTCTACGACGCGCTCACGGCACTGGCGGAGAACTTCCTCGTCGCCGACCACGCGTACGTCCGCCGGCTGGCCGCGTCAGCCTGAGAATCCGCTGGCGCCCTTGGGCTACGTCGACTTTGGCGGGCGCATCGACTGCGGCACCTGCAGGAAGCTGTAGGTCTTCAGCGTAAACAGCGGCCGCGACCACTTCACGCCGACCTTGAGGCGGCGCCGGAGCATCGCCGTATAAGGATTGGCGATCCCCACGAGCGTTTCGGTCTGCAGTTTCAGTGGTCCCTTGACCGTGCCGTCGAGATCGGTATCGAAGCCGTTCTTGATCACGAGCCCATCTTCGTCGAAGACAAGCGTCACCAGAGCCTCCGGCTCAGTTGAGTGCAGGCCCAGCTTTCCGTGGATCCCCGCGGCCGCCCTGGCCTTCGCCGGATCCTCGGCGACGATGTCCTCGATGTGCTTCTTCAGCAGCGTGGCGAGGATGTTGGCGTCTTCTTCGCCATCGGCCAGGGTGACCCCGAACTTCGGCCTGGTTGCCCCGTCGATGGTGGCGGTCTGGTTCATCACGATCTCCTGATGGTTGCCTGGATCAGGCCTTCTCGATCTCGACTCGTTGTGCGCGCGGCGTGTGACTGGGCTGGCCCAGGATGGGCCGGAAGCTCAGGTGCCCGTACCCGCCCAGCATGTGCAGCGGCTTGAAAGCGCCGGTCACGACTGTCTGGCTGCTCTGCCAGCCCTCGAACTGGTACGGCTCCCAGGCGTGATAGATGATGGCCTGGCCCACCTGGACGGCGGCCGACGGCTTCGCGAGCGCCTTGAACTTCCCAACCTCGTTCCGAACCCAGACCACGTCATTGTCGGCGATGTTTCGTTCCAACGAGTCTCGCGCGCTGATGTACACGACGGGCTCGCCTCGCTGGAGGTTGAGCAGCGTCTTGTTCGCCCGGAAGATCGCGTGGATGCTATGGCGGGTGTGCCCGCCCGTGAGCTCCAACGGGAAGTTGCCGCCGGACATGGGATTTTCCTTGTGGACGGGCAGCCCTTCACCGGCTTCGAGATACCACGGGTGGTCAAGGTAGAACTGCTGCCGCCCGGTAAGCGTCGGCCACGGCTCCTTGCCCTCGACGAACCACTTCAGCGGGGCGAGCGCCTCGCCTTCCTCCAGGTCGGAACAGATCGCCGTGATGGGGCCGTAGCTGCCTGTTGACTTGACGCGCATCGCGCCCTTCGCCGCCAGTTCGTCCCAGGAAACGCCGGCCAGCGGCTGGGACATGCTCACGGAGACGTTGAGCGCTTTCGTGTCGTCGCCTTCGTTGAACTCACCCTGCAGGCTCCAGTCGTCGTACATGTGGGTGAGATCGTGCGTGCGGCCGATGGCGTCGACGTATGGCACCTCTTCGCGTTGGCGGGCCCGCTCCTGGATCTTCATCGCGAGCCTGGCCATGATGTCGAACTCTTTCGCCGACTCAAACAGCGGATCGACCGCGGCATCGCCCACGCAGATGTACGGGACGTAGCTCTGGCTGAACTTGATGCCGGACTTCTCGTGCCAGCCCGCGGCGGGCAGGATGATATCGGACTGCATCGCCGAGCTGGACATGCGGAAGTCCCAGTTGACGATGAGTTCCAGGCTCTCCCACAGGTTCTCGCGGATGATGTGCGGCGACGGCCACCGCCGCAGTGGGTTCATGCTCGTAAACAGCATCATCCTGGGCTTGGGGCCCACGGGCATCCAGCCGTTGTCGAACGACTCCTTCGCGTATTCCGCAACGGGTTTCGGCAGCGCGGGATCGTGATACGCCATGTTGTCGACGACTTTGCGATAGCCCTCGTCGTGCGCGTACAGCCAGGCCATTGTCGGCCTGGTTGTTGTAAACCGCGGGGCCATCGTCTTCATCATGTTCTCGATGTCGCGGACCTTGGGACGCTCCGTAGCGGCCTGGCCGATCATCCCAAGCTGGTTCTTGTCGTAGTTCAAGGGGATGTTCCACCACGCGCCGATGCGCAGGCCGCCGCCCTGCTTACCGGTGTGGCCGGCCAGCGCCGAAATCAGGATCATCGAGCGCTGGAAGAGGTCCATGTGGTAGTGCTTGCAGGCTCCCCACGAGGCGAAGATGGAGGCCGCATTCGCGCCGGCGAAGTCGCGCGCGACCTTCCGGATCGTGTCGGCGTGCACGTTCGTGATGGCCGCCACCTTCTCGGGTGTGTAATCCTCCAGCTCCTTCAGCAGACGTACCCACAGGGGGCGCACGGTCACCTTCGTGCCATCGGAAAGCGTCGCGGTGTACTCGCCCTCGAGCGCCGGGACCACGCCATCCAGCTCTATGGAAGCGATCGGATGGGCCTGGCTGCCGGGGGCCTCGACCATCTTCTTTTGCTTGGGGTCCCAGAAGTAGAAGGTGGATTCGCTGCCGTCTGCCTGAAGATCAGACTGGCGAAGGAACCGCCCGTTGTCCTCGCGGACGAGCAACGGAAGATCCGTCTGCTCCCGGACATAGTCGAGCTTGCAGAGGCCCTCGTCCACCATGACCGCGGCCATGCCAAGCGCGAACGCCGCATCCGTGGCGACGCGGAGGTTCACCCACAGATCGGCGTGCATCGCGGAAGGACTGTAGTCGGGCGCGATGATCACGACCTGGGCCCCTCGATACCGCGACTCCAGCATGTAGTGAGCATCGGGAATGCGCGTGTAGGCGGGGTTCCCCAGCCAGATCATGATGTAATCGGAGTTCATGTAATCGTCTGAGGTCCCGTCGGCGTTGAAGAGGCCCCATGTTTGAATGGCGCCCATCGGCAGGTCGCCCACGCTCGCCCATTCGTCCAGCGAGGTTGTGCCGATGAGGTCGACGAGACGGAACTGCGCCGGCGAGCCCGGACCGAAGTCGATGTTCGTCGTGCCCATGTCATAGACGATCGACTCGGGGCCACTGGTGGTTGCAACATCCAGCACCTTGTCGGCGACCTCGGTGAGCGCCTCGTCCCAGCTGATGCGTTGCCACTTGCCGGATCCTCGCGGGCCGGCGCGTCGCATGGGGTACTTGATGCGCGTCGCATCGTACATGAGGTCGGAGTAGACGATGCCCTTCTGACAACCGCGCGGGTTGAAGTCGGGCAGATGATCGCCGGACGCTTCGTAGATGGCGTTCTGCTCTTCACGCAGGATGATGCCGTCCTTCACGAAGAGATTCAGCGTGCAGGCCGCGATGCAGTCGGCCTGGTTGCACGTGCCCTTGACCACGCGATCCCACGACCACGTGTCGCGGTACAGATCTTCGGTGGAGTTGTACGGCTGGGGCGGCGCCTCACCATTCGCGGCAAGCCGGCGCAGCGTCGTGCGAGATTGGGTGGCGACCGCCACGTTGCGAGACGGCATGGCTCCTCCAGCTAGGAAGAAGCCGGGGTCTGCGCACAGTATCTGACGACAGACGTCATGCTCGTTAGAGCCATACGGCCCGGGCGCTGGCTGCCATCGGTCGCGCATCCTATGCCGTCGGCCATGGCCGCAACATCCCGCCGTGCCCCTCCCGATCGAGGGCCCTTCGGAGGCTGCGGAGACTCGGTCCTTGAGCTTGTGCCGAACGGCCATGCCGAGGTAATGCCAAAAGACCCTATAACCCTTATTCTAGCAAACGCTAAATTAAGCGACGCCATCCATCGAGAACCAGAGAGGAGACGAGATGGCAACGCCGAAGACACTATCCAAACCCCGGACCAGGTCCGGGAACGGATCGAAGGCCGTGACATTGCCGCCGGTCACGCTCTCGCGCGCCGCGCAGGCCGGTCCGATCGAGGACGAATACCGCGAGAAGATCAAGTGGCAGAAGTGGACGTGGGGTAGCCACTGCGTCGACTGCTATCCCAGCAACTGCCCCTTCAGGGTCTACGTCGGAAAAGACGGCGAGGTGTGGCGCGAAGAGCAAGCCGGCACCTACGGCGTCGTCGAGGCGGGCGTTCCGGACTTCAATCCCGCGGGTTGCCAGAAAGGTGTGTCCTGGCACCGGCTCCTGACGGGGAAGGAGCGGGTGCTGAAGCCCCTCAAGCGCGCGGGTCCCCGCGGCAGCGGCCAGTGGCAGGAGGTGTCCTGGGACCAGGCGCTGGGCGAAATCGCCGACCACGTAATCGACGCGATCCAGGACCAGGGCCCCGAATCCATCATTCGCATCGGCGAGCCCGCGGAGGGCGGCACGCAGTCGCTCATCTACGGAAGCGCCGTGGTGAACCACATCGGCGGGACGGTGACGGACGTCCAGGCCGAGATCAACGACTTTTCACCGGGGATCTACATCACCTTCGGCAAGTTCGATCCCGCGGCCAGCTGCGACGACTGGTTCCACACGGACCTGATGCTCTGCTGGCAGATCAATCCCGCGTACACGTCGATCCCCTGGTACCACTTCATCGCCGAAGGGCGGTACCGCGGCGCCGAGGTTGTAGTCGTCGCTCCCGACTTCAACCCTACGGCGCCGCATGCCGATTACTACGTGCCGGTCCGCATCGGCACTGACGTGGCTCTCGCAAACGCGATGAGCCAGGTGATCATCGAGGAAGATCTGGCCGACTGGAAGTTCGTGCGCGAACAGACCGACCTTCCCCTCCTCGTGCGCCTCGATAACCAGCGCTTCCTGCGGGGAAGCGACGTCGATGGCGGTCGCGACGACCAGTTCTACTGGTTCGACGAAAAGACCCAGCAGGTCGTGGAGGCGCCTCGGGGGACGCTGGCGCTCGGCAAACGGAAGCCAGCGCTGGAGGGCGTGTTCAAGGCGAAGTTGGCCAACGGGAAGACCGTCAAGGTCACCACCGCCTTCGCGATGCTGAAGGACCTGCTGAACAGGGACTACACCCCGGAGAAGGCAGAGGCCATCTGCGGCACCAGCCCCGACATCATCCGGAACATCGCGCGCAAGGCGGCGAAGAAGCGCACGCGCATGCTCATGGGCTGGAACTCCGGCAAGTACTACCACGGCGACCTCATGGAACGCTCGATGATGCTCATCCTGGCGCTCACAGGGAACTGGGGGAAGAAGGGCACCGGGGCGCGCTCGTGGGCCGTGGGGATGTTCGACGGGCAGTTCTTCGCCCCGAACAAGCCGGCGCCGGGCCAGGAGATCACCGCGCAGGCGATGGCCGGCCGCGACGCGATGTACAAGGCGCTCCTCGCCGAAGATCCGACCATGACCGAGGAGATCATCGGCCACGAGATGTCGTACCGCGGCGCCGCGATGGGTGGCACTGTCCCGCCTGCGTTCTTCTGGTACTACCACTGCGGCTACAAGGAGATCTGGAACAAGAAGACCTGGGGTGACGTGGGCATGAAGCGCACGTTCGATCAGTACTTCGAAGAGGCGCTGGACAAAGGCTGGTTTACAGGGACCGTGCAGCCGGCCGCCACCCAGGAACCGCGCATGATCTTCGAGGTGGGCTCCAACCTGCTGCGCCGGACGCGCGGCGGGCAGAACATGCTGCTCAAGAATCTCTGGCCAAAGCTCTCCTGCATCGTCAGCATCGATTGGCGCATGAGCACGACAGGTCTGTGGTCGGACTACGTCCTCCCGGCCGCGCATCACTATGAGAAGCCGAACTTCTGTTACTCCACCCCCCACATCATGCACCTGACCTTCTCCGACCGGGCGGTGCCGCCGCGCGGCGAGTCCAAGGAGGAGTTCGAGATCGCCGTAGAGCTCTCGCGGAAGATCGAGGAGCGCGCAAAGGCCCGGAAATTCGTCGAGTACACCGACGCGCACGGGCAGCCGCGCCGCCTGGACGACATGGTCAACCGAATGACCCTAAACGGCTACTACAAGAACTCGGACAAGGTGCTCGACGAGATGGTTCGGGACAGCGTCGTGATGGGCAACCTGCCCGAGGGCACCACGCTGGACACCATGCGCGAGGAAGGCTACGTACGATTCACGGGCTGGGGCATGTCGCCCATGGCCATCGGGCAGGCGTCCGACATCAAGGAAGACGAAACCCATGCGCCGTTCCGGTGGCACACCGAGAAGAAGATGCCATTCCCGACACTCACGCGCCGCGCGCAGTTTTATATCGACCACGACTGGTTCCTCGAGGCGGGCGAGCAGTTCCCCGTCCACAAGGACACGCCTGCGCAGGGCGGGGACTATCCCTTCCACCTGACGAGCGGACACCCGCGCTGGTCGATCCACTCGATGAACATGACCAACAGGATCATTCTGAACACGCACCGCGGCCACCCGTTCTGTTACATCAACACGACGGATGCCGAGCAGCGTGGCCTCAAGGATGACGAAGAGGTCGAGCTGTACAACGACATGGGTGCGATGAAGGTTGCGCTACGCGTTGCGCCTTCGGTGCGGCCGGGTCAGCTCATCATCTACAACGGCTTCGAGCCGTACCAGTTCGACGAATGGCACGACCCGGCGAACGTTGAGCCCGGCATGGTCAAGTGGCTCGCCTTCGCGGGCGGTTATGGACACCTGCGGTATCGCGGCATTCACTGGCAGCCGGTCCCCATCGACCGGGCGATCCGCCTGGATGTCCGAAAGATTGCACACGTCGGAAAGGAGGCAGTGTGAGTATGCGCGCGAAGAAGGTCTCCAACGCTTCCGTCCTGCTGGATCCCGCCGCTGCGGGATGGCAGAAGGTGGAACGTGACGTTATCGACCTGGTGGGCATGCCGGTCCACGTTCAGACATCACGGTATGTCCGGACGGTATGGGCCGACAAGCTGGTCGGAAAGGTGAGAGCCGTATCCGTGCGAGCGGCCCACGACGGGGAACGAGTCGCCTTCCTGTTGGAGTGGGCGGACGATACCCAGAACACAGAGTTCGCGGAGCGCATGTTCCCGGATGCGGCAGCCGTCCTGTTTCCCGGTAATGGCGCCGCACCGATCGGCACCCTGGGCGCACCCGATGCCGCGGTCAACGAGTGGTACTGGCGTGCCGATCTGGAAACCGGCGAGAACCTCGTCGCGCACGGCCTGGGGACGGACAAGCCCACCAACGGCGCCGCGATCGATGCGAAGGGCGCCTGGAAGGACGGGCGCTGGTCCGTCGTGCTCAGCCGCCCGCTGAAGGCGAAGGGCGCGGACAACGTCAAGCTCACGCCGGGTAAGACGGCCAGCTTCGGCGTGACGATCTGGGAAGGCAGCAATCGCGAGCGGGGCGACCTCCGGTCGTATTCGCAGCAGTGGCACGAGCTGACGCTCGAGCAATAGGAGGCGTCCCATGGCGAAGAACGGTGCAAGTGCAAGCAAGGCCGCCATCGGTCACAAGGCACCTGGCCAGGTGGCGATGGTGTTTGACCTGAACAAGTGCATCGGCTGTCAGACGTGCTCCGTCGCGTGCAAGACGCTCTGGACGCGCGACGAAGGCACCGACTACCAGTGGTGGATGACCGTCAACACCTTGCCCGGCAAGGGCGCCCCCAAGGACTGGGAGCAGATGGGCGGCGGGTACCGCGAAGGCGTCCCGCAGGAAGGCACGCTTCCCACGCGTCAGGAGTTTGGCGGGGGTTGGGACTTCAACTACGACGAGGTCTTCTACCAGGGCAAGGGCAACACGGTGCACCTGCAGCCCGTCGGCCCTAAGCCAACCTGGGGTCCCAACTGGGACGAGGATCAGGGCGCGGGCGAGTACCCGAACGCTTACTACTTCTATATGCCGCGCCTGTGCAACCACTGCACGCGCCCGTCGTGCGTCGAGGCCTGCCCCCGTGGCTCCATGTACAAACGCCCCGAGGACGGCATCGTCCTGCGGGACGAGGACAACTGCCGGGGCCTGCAGTTCTGCGCCGAGGCCTGCCCGTACAAGAAGATCTACTTCAACTACATCAAGAAGGTCAGCCAGCACTGCATCATGTGCTTCCCTCGTCTGGAGCAGGGTGTGGCGCCCGCCTGCGCCCGGCAGTGCCCGGGGCGCCTGGTCTTCGTCGGACACCTGGACGACGTCGATCGCCCGATTCACAAGCTGGTGTACGACTACGAGGTGGCCCTGCCGTTGCACCCGGAGTATGGCACCGAGGCCAACATCTTCTACGTGCCCCCCATGAGCCCGTACCGCCTGAAGGAAGACGGCAGCCTGGACATGGAGACGCCGCGTATCCCGATGGAATACCTCGAGCGTCTGTTCGGCCCCCGCGTGCACAAGGCAATGAACACGCTGCAGGGCGAGATGAAGAAGGTCCGCGCGGGCGGAAAGTCGGAGCTACTGGACATGCTCATCGTGTACCGCTGGCACACGCTGTTCGAGCCGTTTACGAGAGACCCAGTGGAGGTGGGTGGACCGCAAGCGGTGAAGAGCGGCAGATAACTGGCAATCACGTTTTAGTTGAGGCCGGGGTCTGCACCCAGCCGGCGTCCCTGCAGGCGGCGATGAGCAAGTCGAGCGTTCCTCTTCGCAGGGGGCGCTGCCGGCGGAACCGCTTGAGATACGCCGGCTGGGTGCTTCAATAAAGAAAAGATGGGAATGGACTATGAGCCGGCGTCTCAGTCGGCGGACGTTCCTCAAGGGCGCGGGCGCGACGGCAGCCGCCATCGGGCTCAGCCGTCTCGTGCCGTTACCGAACTTTGACATTATCCTCTCTACCTCCGCGCGCACGTACTCTTCCTTCGAGGACCTCTACCGTCAGAAGTGGAGCTGTGACAAGGTCACCTGGGGTACCCACCTCGTTGACTGCTATCCCGGCTCCTGCTCATGGCGCGTGTACACGAAGGACGGCGTCGTCTTCCGTGAGGAGCAGGGCGCGCAGTACCCGCAGATAGAAGAGCGCGTCCCGGACATGAACCCGCGAGGCTGCCAGAAAGGCGGTTGCTTCAGCGAGGTCATGTACGGGCCGGAACGGATCACCTACCCCCTCCGCAGAGCCAAAGGCTCGCCACGCGGCTCGGGCAAGTGGGAGCGCATCTCCTGGGACGAGGCGCTCACCGACATCGCGGATTCCCTGCTCGACGCGATCGAGGCCCAGGGCCCGGAGTCGATCATCCATGAGTTCGGCTCTGGGGAGGGCGGTGTCGTCCATGGTTCGGTCCCCAGCTGGCGCCTCACGCGCCTCCTCGGCGGGACCGTCCTCGACAGCAACGGCCTCACGTCGGACTTCAACGTCGGAATGTATGAGACGTTCGGGAAGTTCCAGTTCGCCAGCTCGATCGATGACTGGTACCACGCGGACTTGATCCTCCTCTGGCACATGAACCCGCTATTCACGCGGATCCCCTCCGCGCACTTCATCACCGAGGCGCGCTACAACGGTACAAAAGTCGTCTCGATCGCACCGGACTACAACGCCTCGACCATCCACGCGGACCTGTATGTTCCCGTCCAGCCGGGCACGGACGCGGCGCTGGCGCTGGGGGTCTGCAACCTGATCGTCGATCAAGGCGCCTACAACGCCGGCTTCGTTAAAGAACAGACCGACCTGCCGCTGCTGGTCCGTCAGGACACCGGGCGATACCTGCGCCGGCCGGACGTGGACGGCGAGGGCCGCGAGGATCAGCTCTACATCTGGGATGCGGCCGCCGACGCACTGACGCAGGCATCGCGCAAGACCCTGCAGCTGGACGATGTCGACCCGGCACTCGAGGGCGAGCACACGGTGCGCCTGCACGACGGCACCGAGGTCACGGTTGTGCCGGTGTTCTCGCTGCTTCGTCAGCACCTGGCGCAGTTCACCCCGGAGCGCGTCTCCGAGCTGACGGGTGCCTCGCCGAATCAAGTGCGGCGGATGGCGGCGCTGGTCCTCGGCGCGAAGCGGATTCACATCCTCCAGGGCTTCAACACACCGAAGTACTACCACGGCGACCTGATGGAGCGTGGCATGGCCCTGATCCTGGCGCTGACTGGCAACTTCGGTCGCCAGGGCACGGGGATGCGCGGCTGGAACAGTAGCCAGCTCGTGATGGCCAACAACCTCAAGGCCAAGACGGGCTTCGAAGGGTTCATGGAGCTGGCCGAAAACCAGCTTTCCCTGGAACACGAGTTCAAGAAGGCCGACCCGGACCTGACTGCGGAGATGCTGGCCGCGGAGGTCGAGCGCGACGAGTCGATCAACAGCGGCCTGTCCCCGTTACCAATGAGCGGAATGATGATCCCGCCCCACTTCTACTGGTACTGGCACGGCGGCTACCGCGAGGCGTGGAACAACCGCGAGTGGGCCGACACCGGCATGAAGCGCACCTTCGACGAGTACTTCACCGAAGCGATCGACAAGGGATGGTGGGACGGGCTCGCCCAGCCGGCGCGCGATCAGACCCCCCAAGTACTGCTTGGCGCGTGCGGAAACTCGCTCCGCAGGACGCGCGGCGGCGGGAAGCTGCTGCTGGAGCATGCCTGGCCGAACTACAAGCTCATCGTGAGCATCGACTACCGAATGAGCGCCACCGGCCGCCAGTCCGACATCTTCCTGCCCGCGGCCGCCTACTACGAAAAGACCGACTTCCGCTTCCCCACCGCCCACCTGAACTTCCTCGTCTTCACGGACAAGGCCGTCGACCCGCCCGGCGAAGCGAAGCCAGAGTGGGAGATCAACTGGCTCCTCGCCCAGAAAGTGGAAGAGCGCGCGCGGGCGCGAGGGATGGATGAGTACAGCGACCGCCGCGGCCGCCCCTACAACCTGCACGGCCTGCTGAAGCGCTTCGCCTACGACGGCCAGCTGGGGCCCGACGATGGCGAGAAGATCGCGGAGGATCTCGTCGCCGATACGGTCCGCGCGGGCGCCTTGCCCGAAAAAACGAACCTGGCCACGTTCCGCAAGAAGGGCATCGTACGGTTCACCCACGTCGGGATCGACGCGGTCGGCATGAACATGGCGACGGACATCGAGCCGAACAAGACGCTGAACCCCCTGCAGTGGCATGTGCGCGACAAGATCCCGTACCCGACGTACGCGCGGCGCATCCAGTTCTATATCGATCACGAGTGGTTCCTCGAAGCTGGCGAAGCCCTGCCGACCCACAAGCCCACGCCCAAGATGGGCGGCGACTTCCCGCTGACGATGACAAGTGGCCACCAGCGCTGGTCTATCCACTCGATGTGGGTGATCAACCGCGTCCTTTCGCGTACGCACCGCGGCCACCCCACGTTGAACATGAACCCCGAAGACATGAAGGCGCGCGGCATCGCGGATAACGACGTGGTGAAGGTGCGCAACGACTTCTCGTCGTTCGACGTACGGGTCAAGAGTTCGCCTTCCAGCCGGCCGGGGCAAGTCGTGATCTACCACGCCTGGGAGCCGTTCCAGTTCCCCGGCGGGAAGTCGTACGACGTGGCGATCCCCGGCCTCATCAAGTGGCTGCACCTGGCCGGCGGATACGGACATCTTCGCTATTACCGCTGGAACTGGGTGCCGCAGCAGGTAGACCGGGGCGTGTCCGTAGAAGTGGAGAAGGCGTGATGAAGGTCAACCTCGTCGCGGTTCAGGCAAAGCCCGTCATTTCGGACTACGCCGATGCCGAGTCCTTCTACCGCAAGATGGCCAGCCTGATGGACCAGGCCGCGAGCAAGGTCGACTTCTCGCAGCCGACGCTCGTCGTCTTCCCGGAAGGGATCGGTCTGCCGCTGGCATTCGTCCCGCAGACGTATGGTCAGTTCGGCGATGCGAAGACGATTGCCCGGGTGTTCATACGCGCCGTGCCGAAGAACCTCCCGCGGTTCCTGGGCGCCATCCTGAAGTACCGAACCTCCACGTTCCGGGCCGTGTTCCTCGAGACGGCCCTGGAGGCCGAAGACATCTACACCTCGACGTTCTCGACGCTGGCCCGCGAGCACGGTGTGTACCTGTGCGGAGGTTGCATCTATCTCCAGCACATAGAGGACGAGGCCGTAAAGGGTCGGCACATCGTCGGTCGGGCCGTGTACAACCAGTCGTACCTCTTCAACCCTCAGGGCGTGTGCCTGCGGAGGACGCCGAAGATCAACCTTGCGCCGCCGACGGAGCCCCGGTTTGGCTTCAGCCCGGGTAATCGTTCCGATGTCATGCCCATCGACACCAAGATCGGTCGCCTCGGAACGCTGGTCTGCTACGACGCGTTTCACCGCAGCCTCATCGAACGCGTCGACGCCATGGGCGTGGAGATCCTGATCAACCCTTCCCACAACGAACGCCGCTGGGAGGCCCGCGCCGGGTTCAACCCCGCCATCACCGTGGGCGAGGCGTGGATGCAACACGGCCTGCCGACGATGATCCAGGGCCGCGAGCATCTCCGCTACGGCATCTCGCCCATGCTGGTAGGTCCCGTGTTCGATGTGAAGTCGCACGGGCAGTCGCGCATCTGCCGTAACCTTTCCCGGCCCGGTGCCGATCCGCACGAGTCGTTGCTCGCGGAGGCCGCCGTGGACGAAGAGGACATCATCTACGCGACGGTCGAGGTGCGTGGGCATATCGGCACGAACGGCCATAATGCGACATCAGAGCTGCTCGATCACACGTTCATCGACCGCATACGGAGGGCGTGATGGCTGTCCGCGCGACCACCGGCTGGCTGACCGCCCCGCCTCGACCCGCGGCGATGACGGAAACCCGCGCGCCCGGTGCGCTGGGTCAGGCGATGCTCTGGGGCGGCCTCTCGATGAGCCTCCTCGCGTTTGTGCCGGGTGCGTACCTCGTGCCGGCGCTGGGCTTGGGCGAAGCCATCACAATCGTGGTGCTCGGAAGCATCGCCGGGGCGGGCATGCTCGCGATGGTCGCGGCGCTCGCCGCGCGCCAGGGCAAGACGTCCGTTGGGTTGCTCTCATCGACACTTGGTATGCCGGCCGGCACGACCCTTGCGGCCCTGCTGCTGTTGCGGCACACGCTCTGGGCGATCTTCGCGCTCACGTTCGCGGCGCGTGTCGCCACGAACGTCCCCACCCTGGGAGGATCAACAGCCGTATGGGCGGTGGCGCTCGGCGCGCTGGCTCTGGCGCTGGCCCTGCTTCCCGCTCGGACGTTCGTGCAGGTGTGGATCGGCCGCTTCGCCTTCTGGGTCGGCCTGTTGGTCATCGCCCTGGTCACCGTGACGGGCGTGTTCACCTACGGCATCCCGATCCTGCACGACGCGGACGGCATGGGCGGCTGGCCGTCCCGGGCGCAAGGCTTCGACCTGATCGTCGCCCTGCCGTTGCTCTGGCTGCCCGTCGTCGCTGATTACGCAAAGGACGCCAGCTCTCCGAGGGCGGCCGCTATCGGCGCTGGAACCGGCGCCGGCGTCATGACGGCCTGGTACTGCATCGTTGGCGTGTTGTGGGTCTTTACAGTCAGCACGAGTGACGTCGCTGGATTCATCACCGCGCTCCCCATCGGTGCTGCCGGACTCATCGTCGTCGTGGCGCTGGAATCGGACGCCGTGGCTGCGAACCTTTACGCTGCCTCGATGGCCGGAGGCCGGTTCGGGTACCGGTGGTTCCGCCCGGCGCTGCTTGCCACTGCGATGTTCGCCGGAGCGATCGTCGTCGCCACCGACGCCATCGACATCGAGGATGCGCTCCAGACCCTCAGCATGATCTTCGTCCCGCTGTTCGCCGCCGTGCTCGTGCGGGGTGTGTTCTCGGTGACGCCGCGGTGGGCGGCGTGGACGGCCTGGATCGCCGGCGCCATGACCTACGGCTGGATAAGCCCCGGCGACTTCGGACCGTGGAAGGACGCCATGCACCTCTTCTTCGCGAAGATGTTCGACGCACCGTACCCGCTCGGCGATGAACTTACCTGGCTCCCGGCCACCGCTGCTGCCTTCGCGGTCTCCACAATGGTGTGCCTCACGGGGGCGTTGATCGCGTTGGCTATTCGAGAGGGGGACGGCGATGGCTGATCGAGCGCCAACACCTGAACGGCAGCTGGCTATGGTGTTCGACCTGAACAAGTGCCTCGGCTGCCAGACGTGCACCATCGCCTGCAAGACCCTCTGGACGGACCAGGAGGGCATGGAACACATGTGGTGGAACGTGGTGAACACCCTGCCCGGCGCGGGCTCGCCACGTAACTGGATGGAGATCGCCGGCGGCTTTGGTGCGGACGAGAAGTCGAAGCCGAGCCAGTTGCCCACAAGCGAAGACTTCGGCGTGGCCTGGAACTACAACTACGACGAAGTGTGGAACAGCGAGTCCAGCGTGCTGACAAAGGACCGCGAGGCCACGTGGGGTATGAACTGGGATGAAGACGAAGGCGACGGAGTGTGGCCGAACAACTACTTCTTCTACCTGCCCCGCATCTGCATGCACTGTACGCGCCCGGCATGTCTTGAGGCCTGCCCGCGAACCGCGATCTACAAGCGCGAGGACAACGGCATCGTCCTCATCGACGAAGAGCGCTGCAACGGCTACCGCTTCTGCGCCGAGGCGTGTCCTTACAAGCGCATCTATTTCAACCCCGTGCGCAAGCTTTCGCAAAAGTGTGTGCTCTGCTTCGCCCGCGTCGAGCAGGGTGTCCCCCCGGCTTGCATGCGCCAGTGCCCCGGGCGCGTCCGCTTCTTCGGGTATCTGGACGACGAAACGAGCGCCGTCTACAAGCTCGTGAAGAAATGGAAGGTGGCGATCCCGCTCCACCCGGAGTTCGGCACGCAGCCCAACCTGTTCTACGTGCCCCCACTGGCCCCGTCGCGCTTGCAGGAAAACGGAGATGTGGATGACGAACGGCCGCGCATCCCCGATGAGTACCTGGAATGGCTATTCGGTAAAGACGTTTGGCCGGCACTGGAGACATTGAAGGGCGAAATGGATAAGCGACGACGTGGTGAGTCTTCTGAACTTCTGGAGAACGTATGGCCTGCGCTCGGAGCCGTGAAGGGCGATACGGACGAGCGTCAGCCCGATGCGCCCTCCGAACTACTCGACATCCTCATCTCCTTCAAACACAAGGACATGTTCGGGGGGTTCGACCGCGACCCGGGCACGCTTGAACGCCAGCCCGGCCACGTGCCAGCGGGCGACCTGCAATCACCGCGGACCGGGGCGTAACCGTGCGCCGCAACCCGATTCGACGTCCATTGACCGCGACGTGCGAGCCGGTGACGCTACGGGTGCTGTGCGATAACGAACGCCTGTCTGGCCGTCGCGAGCTGCTCCCGACTGTTGACGTTGAAGAACGATCGGAGCATGCCGTCTGCTTCCCGCAGCTGTTCTTCATCGATGTAGCAGACGCGCAGGTGGCGCAAGAATGCGCTCACGGCGAAGTCATCGCTGTTCAGCGCGCGCTCCAGCGCCGGAATGCACGTCTTGCGATACACCCCCAGCATCACATCGGGGCGGCCATCCACAACCGGAATAACCGCGTCATGGCCGTGCCGGCTGTCCAGCAGGAGCCGCAGCAGTTCTGGTTCGATGAACGGTGCATCGCACGGGATCACGATCGCGTACTCGGAGCGGGCGCACTGCAGGCCGGTGAAGATGCCCGTCAGGGGTCCGCGGTCCGGGAGCAGATCTTCGCAGACGACCACCTGCACATCGGATCGAAGGGACGGCAGCGTCTGGTCCGGCGCGATGGTGATGACCACTTCATCCACCATCGAGCCCAGCGCCGTGAGCGCGTACTGAAGCAGCGGCATCCCCGCCACCTCGACGGAAGGTTTGCTTCCACCGAGGCGCGAACTGTATCCACCTGCGAGGACAACACCGGTCAGCATGGGCGCAAGATACGTGCGGCGGCCAGTGGGCGAAAAGGGCCGAATGGCTCGAAGCCCACATGCGCCTGCGCCCGTCCGGGAGAGCCATGAGCTGGACGGAGAACCCACCACGTGTTGACCGAGCGGACGACCTGATGTCTCCGGATACCAGTCTCGCACGCGCTTTGCGCAACCTCCGCAGATTGACCGTCGTTGCGCCGGTGCTGTTCGTGGCCGGCGTCGAGATCCTGCTCCACGTTGTGTTCGATGGCTACTTCTCGCGCCTGGCGGCGATGACCATCACGTTGTCC